>SAAH01000282.1 GCA_009929525.1 Clostridia bacterium
TGTGTTGTAGCTAAGAAAGATAATTTTAAAGTTGGGGATAAGGTACTTTAATATTAATATAATTAAAAAACAACTTAATAATATAAAAATATAAAAAATACATTTTATATGAAAGGTTGTTTTTTAATGATAAAAGTAAGAATCAAAGAATTAATGAAAAGATTAGATGTGTCTAGAAGTACTATTCAAAGATGGGATAGAGAAAATATTTTAAAAGCACATAGAACATCTACAGGTAGACGATATTATTTACCCGAAGAAATAGATGAATTTGAAAAAAAATATTTGAGTAATTAATTATGAAGATAAGAGAATCGGATATACCTAATATTAATAAAATAGGTATATATTTAATTACTAATTTAATTGATGGTAAAGTTTATGTTGGTAAAACACAAAGAGTTAAAGGTTTTAAAAGAAGATTTTTTGAACATATATATGAGTTGAATAATAACTTAAAAAAATCAAATTTACATTTTCAAAATGCTTGGAATAAGTATGGCGAAGATAATTTTGAATTTAGTGTATTAGAAATAGTTGAAAAAATTAATAATAATTCAACATTAAGTCTAATGATTAATAATTTAGAAAAATATTGGATAAAATTTTATAATAGTAATAATAAAAATAATGGATATAATTTGACTGAGGGTGGAGATGGTCAATTAGGTGTTATAGCAACTGAAAAAACAAAAAAACTAAGATCTATATCATCTAGTAAAGAAAAAAATCCTAGAGCAACTATTATATATCAATTAGATTTAAAAGGTAATATAATAAGAAAATATAATTATATTAAAGATGTTACATTTTATGGTTATGATTATTCTGCTGTTATAGAATGTGTTAATCATAGCTATAAAAGATATTCATCTGGTCCATTTTTTAATATATACGGTAAAAAATCTGAAAACAAAACATATGGAGAAAAATTTATTTGGATAAGTGAATATGAATTTAATACTATTAATATAGATAATTTAATTGATAAAATTAATTCATTTAAATGTGTTAATAATAAAAAACAATCTATTGTTCAATTAACATTAGATAATCAATTTATTAGAAAATATGAAAAAGTTACTGATGTTAAAATACATGGGTTTAGTGATAATAAAGTAAGTAGTTGTATTAATCATAAACATTATAGTAAGTTAGGTGATAATATTTATGGTAAATTATATGAAGAAAAGTTTAAATGGTTAAAATATAGTGAATATAATAAAGGAGGTAATATAAATGAGGAAATTAGCTTCAATACAAAGAATTGATGATTTACATGATATAAAAGACGCTGATTTTTTAAGTGTAGCTAAAGTACAAGGATGGAATATAGTTGTAAATAAGAATGACAATTTTAAAGTTGGGGATAAAATTGTCATGGTTGAAATAGATAGTATCCTTCCCCCAGCACCGGAGTTTGAATTTCTTAAAGATAGAAAATATAGAGTTAGAACAATTAAGCTA
>SAAH01000283.1 GCA_009929525.1 Clostridia bacterium
GGGTGTGGCAGACTACTCCGGACTCCTTCACGCATCTGTGTCAACACCCGGCAACATGTACAGGCTGGGAGGTCATGAAGCCCCGCCGAGCATTATCAGCGTTTATCTGGGGCAGGCGATAGACAGGATCATACAGGAGATAGAAGATGGCAATTGTGACGGAGACATGCCTGCAAAGAACACGATGGACATCGGACTTTCAAAGCTTCCCGAAATTATAGCTTTTGACAGCGACAGGAACAGGACAAGCCCCATCGCCTTTACCGGAAACAAGTTTGAATTCCGTGCTCCGGGTGCTTCGCAGGCAATGGCTGTCCCGGTCACTGCTATACTCTCTGTATGGGCGGCAGGTCTGGAAAAATTCATCAATATATTCGAAGAACGGATAAACAAGGGTGAAGATGCGATCGATGCAGCCCTGTGCACCATTCGCGAGGTTTCAAAGATGAACAGGAAGATCCGGTTCGAAGGAGATGCCTATTCGGCTGAATGGCACGCAGAGGCAGAGCGAAGGGGCATAGTCAAAGCCCGCACTATCCCCGAAGGAATAGACCTTTTTCTGGAGCCCAAGACTCTCGATATGCTTGAAGACATGGGCATCTTCAAGAAAAAAGAGATGGAATCCTTCTATGTCATAAGAATGGAGTCCTTTGTAAAGAATGTTGAGATCGAAATGTCAGTGCTTCGTGACATGATATGGGAAGGCATACTGCCTGCACTGTCGAAACAGATCATTCTTGAGAAGGGTTCTTTCTTATCAGCAGAAGGCTGCGATGTTGAGGGCCTTGAAGCATGGAAGGGCCATATTGCCAAACTGGCAAAAGCGAAGCTGGATCTTATGGAAAAAACAAAAGAACTGGTCGAAATGAAGGAAAGAATGGCAAAACTCAGCCTCAGGAAGCATGCTGACGCTCTTGTCGAGGAGGCTGTGCCGCTGATGGCAGAGATCAGGAAGATTTCTGATTCTGTCGAGATCTACATATCATCGGATAATATGGCTTACCCAAACTATCGTTCCCTGCTTTCCCTCTCTGCATAAGCAGGCCGGGAAAATCTTCAATTTACAAAAAGCATAAAAAAGAACTCAGGTCGATCTCTTTGACCTGAGTTCTCTTCATTTATATGTTATGAACGTGATATTTCGATGACAAAAGATCACGGGTATTACCGCAGAGCAGCATTTCTCTTTGTTCCTGAGAGAGAAAGGTTTGCGAGAGAAGTCTTTCGTATCTGCCATATTCGAGTATTGGCCAGTCTGATCCAAAGAGTATCTTCGATCCCGCTCCGGCAGCGAAGATCCCTTCGATAACTTTGTGGCTGTAGAGCCAGGGCCATGCGGCAGTATCGTAATAGGCGTTGGAGAGGGCAAGCTTCATTTCGGGCATCGACTCATATGCCCAGAGTCCTCCGCCGAAATGGGCGAAAACCACCTTGATCTGCGGGTGGTTTATGCAGAAA
>SAAH01000284.1 GCA_009929525.1 Clostridia bacterium
GTGCTTGTTGCCCGGATAATATTGATGATTTTAAAGAATATATTGGAAAGTTGTAAAGAGCTACAAGAAACCCCCTGAGGCAGGAAGGTCCGCACAGGACTGCGCATACGCGCCTAATTACGACATACGGGAGATGGTCTTACGATGCAGACAGAACTCATGACGCGGATAAAACTGAACAAACAGCTAATAAAAAAGACAAATTACGGCAACAATACCAAAAAGCTAATAAAACTACTGGATGCCGGGGCTGATGTTAACGCAGAGAGCCCAATGGGCTTGACCGCACTTATGCAAGCCGTGAAATGCGGAAGTACGGAAGCGGTCAAGTTTCTGCTTGAAAGGAAGGCAGATCCGAATATTTGGGATAAAAAGGGCTGTACAGCACTTATGTACGCCTGTGATGATTCAAGTACCGAAATAGTCAGACTGTTGTTGGATGCTGGAGCAGATGTCAATGCACAAGATCACTATGACTGGACCAGTCTTATGCAAGCCGCAAAATACGGAAGAACGGAAACAGTCAGCCTACTGCTGGCCTCTGGAGCGGATATCAATGCGCGAGATCGCTATGGCGAGACCGCACTTACCCAAGCCGCAAGGTGCGGAAGCGCGGAAACAGCCAAACTGTTGCTGGAATACGGAGCGGATGTCAATGCGCAAGATCACTGTGGCGTGACCGCACTTATTCTAGCAGTGAAATGCAGAAGTACAGAAGCTGTCAAGTTGCTGCTTGAGCGAGGGGCAGATCCGAATATTCAAGACAATGATGGCTTTACAGCACTTATGCTAGCCGTGAAATACGGAAGTACAGAAGCCATCGAGTTGCTGCTTGATCGGGGGGCAGCTCTGAATATTCATAATAAATATGACCTTACTGCATTTGGGCAAGCTATAAGAGGCGGTAATATGGAAACTGTCAAACTGCTGCTTGAACACCAACCAAACCTAATTATTAAATATGATGAAGGGTGGGATGAAGAGCAGACCGCCCTGATGATAGCCGCCGTGAAAGGACACACAGAAATAGTCAGGCTGCTGCTTGACCGGGGGGCCGACCCGAATATTCAGGATGATCACGGCCAGACCGCGCTTATTAATGCTATCTTTAGCATAAGCATCGAAACTGTAAAACTCTTGCTTGACCGGGGGGCCGACCCGAATATTCAGGATGATCAAGGCCAGACCGCTCTTATGTTTACTGCCCGTAATGGACATACAGAAATTATGGAACTGCTTATCCTTGCCGGTGCAGATCCCGGCATCAAGAACGAGCAGGACAAGACCGCAGCGGACATACTGAAAGATTGGCATCCCGAAAAGTATGACCAATGGCGTCAAAGCACACTTGTCAAAGCAAGAAAAAAGACCCTCAAGTGCGAAGACTCCGTAAATAGCGGCAGGAATGTACCGGATTTCGATATATAGGAGGCTGTTCTATTGAATTGATTTTTTT
>SAAH01000155.1 GCA_009929525.1 Clostridia bacterium
CCCTCGGAGAGCTATTCGTGATCAATATCTACAGTTTTCAAGGTTCATTTGAGCCTTATTTTTTTGACTCAATTTTTTCATAGATCATTTGACACTATCAATGCCTGGCTCAAATACTCCTTTACAGATGACACTTTTCCAAGTTTAGGTAAACAAATATCTTTTAAAGAACAGCTGGTACATCCCTTTTTCCATTTTACTTTCGGCGTATAACGGCGTTCGTAATATTGATGCATTTCCTGAAATATCTTCTTTACATCATTTCTAAGTTCTTCTGTCAGTTCAATGTTTTCACGCTTACGTGTTTCTCCATAGAAAATAGCCCCCTCCGGAATCTCTGCCGAAAACATTTCCTCAAGACACATCGCCTGTGCAGCCAACTGCAAAATATCCTCTTCTGATATCTTTGGTTTGCCCTTCTTATACTCGATCGGATATATCTGATAAGTTCCTCTGTGACCATAGAGTTTCACACCATCCTCACAACTATGAAACTCTACCACATCACATTCACCACTGACCCCAAGTGCTTTGGAAGAAACCGGAAGAGCTCTGGTGACCAGCACATCTTTTCTTTTTTCCGTAAGATAGGGATCATGCACTTTTTTGTGCATCAACTCACCAACGACCGTATGTACATTTTCTGCCCATTGCTGCTCTATATGGATCAACGCCCACTGCCTGCGGCAAAATTGAAAATGCTGGATACCTGATATCATCAAATAATCATCTTCCGTATATTCCATTATATCTTCCTTGTCATCTCAACTTTTTCCGGAATCTCTTCTTCATGGATCAGTACTTCATAGTCTTTGTATTTTCTTGGATAAACGACATCCTCTTTACGTTTAACCTCCACAGCCTCAAACAATTTGTATGCTGGGCAATCTCCTAATTCTTTGCTGTGCTTAAATACGATCAGCTCCCTGACAGCCATCTTTCCCCTTGCTGCCGAATGGTCATGCTCAAACATATTGATGATCGCATCCCATAATAACTCCAGATCTTCTTCTGAAAATCCTGTAGATTTCCTTGCCAGATTTGCTGAAATATATCCCTCTGCTCTATACAATGCATATGGAACAATATTTTTTCTTCCCATTTCTGTGCTTTTCTTTCCGGCATCTTCCTCCGTAGTGATCGCCACTCTTGTGATCGTTACTTCCTGGCTGATGATCGGATCGATACTTCTTGCAAATCCAAGCTGTACTGGTCCACGCACCTGCCCACAATTTAAGGAGGCTTTTACAAATGTAGTCATAACCGCCCCAAATGTTCGTATATCATAGAAGTTTTGACACATGAAATCGCGGATTTTTACATCTGCTTCCGGATCGCTCTTCTTCAGATTTTTCGTTACTTTCTCATCTTTTCCATTGATTCCAATATAATCATATGCCAGATTATCACTGGTGTTCAGCGGAACATTTTCCTTAATATAAATCTTGTAGCCCTTTTCATCTTCCTTTACGGTTTCCACATAATTACGGATCTTTCGTTTTAAGCACACATCTGTCACGAGACCGTATCCGCTTTCCGGATCGATCCTTGGCATATTACCTGCATCCGGGTCGCCATTTGGATTTCCATTTTCCACATCAAATAACACGACAAACTCATACCTGTTCTTGATCACTTCGCTCATATTCATTTTCTCCTTTATATTTCTTTTTTATTTTCTTTTATTTTTCCACATTAACATCCTGTTGATTGTTCTTCTGTCCTGCCCACCGTTTCTGTACCTGATGATAATACCCCAAGATAAATACGCCCTGTTCGTCAAGAGACAATCTTCGCGAGTAAGCAGATGTCTGCCCATCCTCCATCTTGATCTTATCCTGCAGATCTGTGATCATTTTTTCATAATGGTTTTTATATTTATCTATTTTTCTCATATGGCTGTTTTTAAGCTTTAACAATATCGGGAAAACCGATGCCGGTGTTGCACAAGCCGAATTAAAGTACCTGTCTTTGATCGTTGCATTGATTCCCGGATTTGCCTTTTCCTGGATTTCTTCTAATACCGCAAATTCTCTTCCCAGTACATATGCAACCTGATCACACGTTTCATTTAATGCCATGAAATTTTCCTCCTTTATCCACCGTTTCTCTTTATTTTTTATTAAATACGCTTTTATGATTGCCGCACGTCCGCGGCTAATGCCTCCCTGTTCCGCTCGAATCCGTATCAATACGTTGCTGTATAGACTTTCCGGGTATTTTCCGCCTGATAATACTGAGGCAAATACTGCTGCCGCCATATTGGGCTGTGGCTTCTTGTCCCTTGATTTTTGATTTACGGTTTCATTTACCATCCCCCATATGCCAAGAAATTCTTTATGATCCCAAGCGGGACGCACGATTTCCATACGCTCATAATGTTTCTTAAGGTTCATCAGAATATTTCCAAAATTATTTTGATAAAAAAATCTCACCGAAAGACGTGCTGCATTTGGTGCAAGTCCCAGAATATAGAACTTTTGATCCGGATTCATTTCTATCCCATCCACATCAATCGCCCTTCCCTCCTGAAGATTTTTGAAAAGGCTTTTTAGTATATCCTGATTATCTTCCTTTGCTTCTATCACATCTAAAAAAGTACTTTGGTAGATTTCCTCACCACATTCTGCCCAGAATACAATGGCTGTATCTCCCAGAAAAAATACATATTCCCTCTGAGACAGCAGATAGTTCAGGGCTGTTGTATATGCAAACATGGCATATTTTCCAACTGGTGCATTATAGCTTTGTTCTTTTCCATAGGATTCAAATGCTGCTCCATTAAATGAGACCAATGCTGCTCCGCTGGATTGTGCTCCGGGTATCCCTTTGATGACTGTATGGATCCTGGATATTTCGTCATGGTTTCCAGTTACAAGGCAGATACCTTCATTTTCTCCGCCACTGTTCCTGCAGGCCTTATCCCATATTTTACAGATTTCTTCGTCTTCCTGTGCATATTCCATTCCCACAAAAAAGATAAGATTTCCTCCTGCCGTTACATCATCCCACTTTTCAGCCAGTTCCTGATTTTCTTCTGCTTTTTGAGGATCCCATTTTGTAAAAAAGTTTTTGACTGCTTCCGCGGCTTCATTATGCAAAGTTTCTAAAATTTCAAGATGTTTCTTCTTTGCTGCCTCAAAACATTCCAAGACTCGTTTTCCCGCTCCATCCTGATCTATCCCCAACATATATTTGGAATTATCACATAGGAAATTCGCTGATACTCCGGAAGAACGGGATACCATTTCAGGAACTTCAATAGAACTTGGGATCAGTACCATTTTCTTTCCTCTTTGCTCTTCTATTTTTGTTGATACTATGCCAAGCAGATTTCCTTCCCGATCGATGTCCAATGCATAGGATACCTTTGCCATGCACCAGCCCTTCTTCGAGACCTTTTCCTGTTCCAGAAGATTTTCATAGTGTTCCTGTAATGCCTGCAATATCATCGTATCACCTCGCATTCTCTCAGATCGAGAACCCCCTTTTTCATGACCGCTCTGAAAAACATTGGCTGGATATTCTCCGGGTCAGAGAAATCCATATCGTAAAGCATGAATCCCAGATCCTTTTTGGCTACCACATCATAAGCAGTAGAAATCTCCTCTTCCTCATAAAGACAAAAATTCACCGGAAATTCTCTGCATCCAAAATACGGATTATGATAGCACTCGCCCCTCTTTAAGCGCCGCATGATAATATCCTTGAACTTGCCCGGGTTATCTGAAGCATTTGCCTTATCTGTCATTTCAAAATGTGCCTCGATCACATAGGATACATCTTTCAATAATAGCGAAGCACGCTGTACAATATCTGCTTTTGTGCTGATATACAAGTCCTTACCTGCCCCGTTGCAAACGGATAAAGCATTATTTGCCGATGCTTTGCTTTTCACTTCATTTCTCCGTATAGAAGTAAACTGTATCGGTTTCATTACATGGATACGATCGATCTTCCATACCATTCCCGGATGCCAATAAATAGCTTCAAGGATTCCACGTGCTGCTGATGGTGTTATCACATCATAGGTGCAGCGTTCTACTTTCATCTCTGGTCTCGAGAATAGAGCATAATCTCCCCAGACTTTTACTTTTACTCCAACGCCCACTTCATTGTCTCCTCCTTTATATTAAGATTGTCTTATTAGGACTAAATCATTAAAACCAAATGTCACTCCCTGTTTCTACATCTATTCTCACACCTGTCGCTTCTGAATAGTCTTCCTCATTTCTCAAGACAAAAATCTCTTCACCCAAGTCCTCGCTTATCTCAGCAAGCATCCCTGCACCGTACATTTTTTTGAAAATGTTCTCGTATACATTGACACTATACTGTCCAGCTTCACGCGTCAGTGCTCTTGTTGCACCTTTATATTTCAGTTCTTCTACGAGTTCTTTTGCTCGTATTTCTCTTGGGATCAAAATCATTTTTGCATTTTCTTCAATTAATCGAAATTCTTTTCCAACCTCCGCAAATGGAAAATTGTTTTTGGAAAATCGTTCTAAGATATGCTTCTTGTCCAGTCCCTCTCCCCTAAATCCATATAGACGGACAAAATATTCCTGGATTGCCTCCAGAGATGACATATCTTCATATTTTCGAAGGATCTGTTTTGCCACATCTATTTGTTGTTCCTGACTTGGGACTTTTTGCTCATCTTCCAATTGGAAAACGTAGGTATTACAGTCTTCGTTATTTCGTTTACCTTCACGGTTACACCTTCCTGCTGCCTGGATCACCGAATCCACACCTGCAAGCTGCCTGTACACATTCTGAAAATCAAGATCCACACCTGCCTCGACCAGACTGGTAGCAATAACGATGCATTTTTCTCCTGATTTCAGTCTGTTTCTTATGATCTCCAGCATCCTTTTTCGATGTACCGGATACATCAAAGTTGACAGATGAAAAACTCCTTCATCTTGAATCTCTTCATATACTCTTTGCACCGTTCTCTTTGTATTCAGAATACAAAGAGCCTGATATTCCTGTCTGACCCTGCCCAGAAGTTCTTCTTCTGATATTTTTCCAAGCTTTTGTACCGAATTTCTCTTAAAAAATCGAAACTGTTCTTCCATGCGCGGACATAATTCCTGATATTGCATATCCTTCGAAAAAAGCTGCTTCAGCGAAGGCTGAGTCGCCGTACACAATACCACACTGCTTTTATAATTGCTGACCAGTTCCTCAATAGCCGCCACACATGGTTTCAGATAATCATTAGGAAGCATCTGGGCTTCATCAAATATGATCACACTGTTGGCAATATTATGAAGTTTCCGGCATTTTGAAGATTTATTGGAAAATAATGACTCAAAAAACTGTACGTTAGTTGTCACGATTACAGGTTTGTCCCAATTTTCCGTTGCCAGCTGCATCGGATGCAGTTCTTCAGCGCTTTCATAATTAATGTTGCTGTGATGTTCCAGCACATTCTCATCATGCAATATTTTTCGAAAGACCTCTGCATTTTGTTCGATAATACTCGTATATGGTATCACGTAAATAATATGTTTCATCCCATGCTTCACCGCATGTTTTAGTGCAAATGCCAGCGAAGCGATGGTTTTGCCGCCTCCGGTCGGCACCGTGAGCCGGAATAATCCTCTGACATCTTCGCCCTTCTCCATACAGCGTTTTAGGATCTCCGTACGTCTTCCATTGATGGTGTCTATCTCCTGACCATCCAACCATTTAGACACATACTCATAAAACTGATTCCAAAGCTCCTCCATATCTGTGCAATTACCTCGATCAGTATTTCCATCTTTCATAAAGCTTTCTGTGTCGAGATAATCTGCATCTACAAGGCAGGAATACAACATGCGTATCAGGAATCCCACGCTGAAAGTCATATTTTTATGTTTATCGGATTTAAAAACCGGAGCACTGATCTTAGGGATCTGTATTTCATTTTCATATGCATGATAATCTTCAATAACTTTTTTCATTCTCCCTATAAAACTACCACGGTCACCCATGTCAGCAGAACCGCCCGTATCTGGAAGCCCTGCATGATGTCCTGCGATGCAATACGCTAACAGCAAATAAAAACCACCCTTTTCTTTGCAGAGCTGTGCACCTGCTGTTGCATGATCCACCTTGCCGCCGCATCCCATGAGTCTATTCTGGAATTTTTCGGAATACTTTCCAATATCATGAAGCATCCCACTACAATATCCCAGCTCTCCACAATCAAACTCCGAAGCAAATTCCTCCGCTAATTTGGCTGTCCCCTCCAAATGTTCTTTTACACTTTGCTGCCTTTTTCTATCTTCACTAATATGCGCTAAATACATGATTCCCCCTTTAGCTTTTGCCTTTGTACTTATTGCTCATTATAATCTCTTTAATGTTTTTGTTCAATATTTTTGTCTATTTTTGATATAAAATTACTGATTTTTATTTTATTTTGTCTAATTTTGTCGTTTTTTACGTTTCGTTCTTTTACACAGCCTTTATCCACAAAAAAGACCGGGAATTCATGATACTTTCCATATCATTAATTCCTGGTCTTCCATACACGTATCACACACGACAGTATTATCAAACCTTTTTCATCCTGTCTCTTTACTCATGTCTATATTTTTTCCTTAATCTATAAAACCCTATGGAGCAATGGATAAATACACACAAATAGATCAGGAAAATAATGCCCCATATGATCGAATAGGCATCTCCAAACACTCCATTATAAATCCCTTTAAACAAGTAGTTGACCGATGGCAGACCACACAGCAAAAATATACACAAGAGTGGAATCATTTTTTTACAAAATATAGCTTTCAACATATCTAATTTTGAATCTGTATCGTTGAAGATTTCTGCCTCCACTTCACTCTTTATATCTTTTTGCGGTTTTCTGAAATAGCAATAATCATTTATTTCTGTAACATATTCCCATCCATAGTCCTCATATATCTTCAGATACTCAGCCTTATCCGACTCCGCAAGAGGTTTGAACTCAAGTCTATATATGATATCCTCCGGCTCACAGGCTTCAAATGTATAGATTCCCGGAATCCACACACTTACGAGTCTATAGCCTTCTTTGCTCTTCTTACTTAAAAACTCTTCTTCTGCTTCGTAGTCGGTAAGAAAAAACCAATGCAATTCTCTTTTTATATTATCTTCCTTCATAAGATTCACCTCTGCTATTCTTATATAATCGTTCAATACGTTTCATCTCAATATCCAGGATCTGTCTGCCCAGTTCGGTAATGATATAAAGTTTTCGTTTTTCTTCCTCTCTCACAAACGTGATCAGACCATCCTTTTCCATCTTCGACAAACTCCCATACATAGTCCCCGGCGTCAGTGTGACCTCTCCCTGGGTCAGTTCCTGTACTTTTTTGCCTATGTTATATCCGTGCATCTCTTCCGTGAGACAGAACAAAATATAAAATCCTGTTTCCGTCATAGGAATATAAATGCGCTTTAAGCGCTCCTCCATTGCGTTACCTCCTCTTTTCCTGTAGTTCGATGCATTGCGTCCTGATATATCGTATCTCGATGCATTTACTATATCGCACTGCTATCTATATGTCAATAGTATTTCAAATAATTTTCGAATCATTGTTAACTTCCTATTATTTTACACCTTAAAAATCCCGTTTTGTGCAAGTTTCACAAAAAACGGGATTTTCCTACTTTATAAATCAACTTTCATCTAT
>SAAH01000285.1 GCA_009929525.1 Clostridia bacterium
TTTTTATAGCTTACCTACCAACAACTCTGCTACACGCGGGCATACCGCATTTCCAATCTGCTTGACGGCATCAGCCTTGCTACCCTCGAATGCATATCCTGCAGGGAAGCTCTGAGCACGCTTCATCTCATCAACGGTGAGCATCCTGAGCGATATATCCTGCACTTGCTTTCCGTCTATACTGTATCCTTCAAGCAGCGCGAATCGTTCTTTGCAGGTGAGTGTAGGCAATGGTTTGCTTATAGGTGTAAACGTGGGGTTACCGTAATATCCCATGACAATTGGCTCAACTAAAGCATACCTATTTGAGCAGTCAAGTACAGGCAATGGATCATGAATCGAATGTACCCTATTCTTTCCGCTGTTATATCTAGCAATAAACGGATCGCAATGCTCTGGTGTCCAGAACTTCTGGATCCCATCTACAATCTTCTGCATGGTGCTGTCTGCAAGCGGTCTGGGTTTCTGAGAAATCGGGCTTTTCGGTTGCGACCAGTCTATGATCTCTGATGCTGGTGCCCAGCGTTCCTGGAACATATCTGGCTCCCGTGCATGCGTAGGTTCTGGCCATACTATTTGCTTTGCGCATCCATGCTTCACTGCCTGCAGGTAGAAACGCCTGCGCGCTGTATTCAAGCCATGATCTGCGGAATTTATTATTCTCCATTCAACATCGTATCCCATTCCTGAAATGAGTTGTACCCACTGCCTGAAATATAAACCCTTCTGTTTCTCAATTGGACGATTGTCGTTCCCAAGCGGACCCCAATTGATAAACTCTGGAACGTTCTCGATTATCAGACGCTTAACGTTTACCATGGATATCCATCGCGGAATATCGAATGGAGTGCAGCGGCTCTGATCATCCATTGGTTTTCCTCCTCTGGCTACGCTGTGATGCGTGCATTCGGGTGAAGCCCACACGAGTTCAACGTCACGTCCTTTTGCCAGAGAGGTAGGAATAACCGTTTGTATATCCTGGCATATGGTATGATCGTGAGGGAAGTTTCGCGCATGTGTAGCACATGCAATCTCCCAGTGATTTACTGCATATACTTCTACATCATCCATAGCCCAATGGATACCCTGAGATTCACCACCAGCACCAGCAAATAGATCAATCACAATTGGTTTCTGTTTCACAGCAAACCTCCAAATAAATGCCTATTATGATTCCCATTAGTATACTCGAATGTTGAAATTTGTGCATTTCGGTATGCTTCTATTTCAACCCAATGTCCACCGCATAATGCAAGATTTGATTCCATAATAGTCTTTACAACATTCCTATTAATCGCAGGCTCTATGATCTTCGCATAGC
This sequence comes from Clostridia bacterium, assembly GCA_009929525.1. Lineage (GTDB taxonomy): Bacteria > Bacillota > Clostridia > Lachnospirales > Lachnospiraceae > Oliverpabstia. Next base: position 1,322 of record SAAH01000285.1, read on the forward strand.
GCAAATAGCAACCAAGTTTCCACGCGCGGTTCCTTATCTTCCCATTTCTAAGTTCCACCCGCATGGTTAGCGGGTGCCAGGCTTTCTTGTTTGCCTTTTTCTGCTGGCGGTGGTTCATTTATTTCA
>SAAH01000034.1 GCA_009929525.1 Clostridia bacterium
AATCAGATTCCTTATATTTGGGGCATTTTTTGAAAGTTGTTTATAAAGACATGGTTTAATTCAGGTCTATGTGGATAAAACTGCGGAAACTCAAGAAACAAAGCTTTTCAATACCCAGAAAATTACTGATGCAGATGCGGACCCCGCCAAGAAGCACTGCCGTATCCTGTAAGGAAGAGATTTTTAACTGTGTAGTAGCTGAGAATCTCGTTGAAAGAGAATCAGCTATCATAGGGATGATCTCTGGAAGATAGGAAGTTAACTGGCTGTTGATGATGATGGATTCCGGGCTGAACAGATTCCAAAGGTTATTGATGCCGCAGGAAAGATACTTTACAAAATGACGTATCGTTTCTTCCGCTGCTGGTTTGTGGTGATTGTATGCCGCGACCAGATCATCCATGGTGGGTGATGTATCAATTTGGAGTTTATTCTGAAAATACGCTAGGATGGCTGGATCCGAGATGTATCGTTCCAGACAGCCATGATTACCGCAGGGGCAGGGGATACCATCAGGCTCCACGATCATATGACCAAATTCACCGGCAGTTCCACATGTTCCGGTATAAAGATTATGTTCCAGAATGATTCCGGCCCCAACACCTGAGTGAACACTGATCTGTATCAGGTTTTTATGATTTTCGATAAAGGTTTTTTCTGCAAGTGCTGCAAGGTTAGCTTCATTTTCAAGAAAAACAGGAATATGGAAGAGCTCCTGCAGTTTTTCGGCAAATGGAATATTGGCGAGCTGGTAGTTGGGCGTAAACGTGATCTGATTATTCAGAACGGTTCCATGGATTCCTAGACTGATTCCTACGACTCCAAAAAGAGTCTCCGGCAAGGAGTCCAGCGTATCGTGCAGTATGTTACTGAGAAAGTCCAGTGCATTGTCTCGCTCCAGATGATAGGAGTGCTGAGATACGCGGCAATTTCTCCCAACAAGATCACATATCATCAAGGAAATGGAATCCACGCCTAAGTCCAGCGCAAGGATATAGCCATTTTGCCGACAAAAATCCAGCAGGATCGGTTTGCGTCCATAAGAAGTATCGTCGCTGCCAATCTCCTGTACAAAATGAGTATCAAGAAGTTCCTGGACGATGGCAGAGATCGTGGCCTTTGTAAGCCCCAGCTTTTTTGAAATTGATGCCCGTGAAAGGGGTCCATCATTGATGATTGCCTCCAATACAAGCTTACGGTTCATCTCGCGTATAAGTTCTCTGCTTCCTGTGATCATAACTGCCTCCTGGTAAAATATTGTGCAGATCCAGAAAATCTGCCTTGGATATATCTTAGATAAGTCTACCACGTGAACTGCAAATTTGCCACTAAATATTTAATGCATTTTCAATCAAAAACCGGATTAAAAAGCTGACGATTGATTGTTAACTAATTGTATGAACTGGGTTGACAATAGAAAGGCATCATGATATATTATGAAAAGAAATTACGGCTGATAAAGAATCCATCTTTTATAGACGTAAAATTAATAATATAGCGTGGAGGCAAAATAATATGACAACAACAACGATGAGCAGGACAAAAACATACGATATGGTATATATTGCCGTACTGGCGGTGATCATCGCGATCTGTTCCTGGATTTCGATTCCGACAACCGTTCCATTCACATTGCAGACTTTTGCAGTATTTCTTTCAGTTGGTATCCTTGGGGGAAAGAGAGGAACGTTTACGGTACTTATATATATCCTTCTGGGAGCTGTTGGTGTTCCTGTATTTGCAGGATTTTCAGGTGGAATGGGAATCTTGTTAGGACAAACAGGCGGATATATTGTTGGATTTCTTGGATCGGCATTGGTGATGTGGGGACTTGAAAAAGTTATTGGAAGAAAGACATGGGCATTGGCGGTACAGATGGCAGCAGGCCTGATCGTATGTTATGCAGTTGGAACAGCATGGTTTATGGTCGTATATGCGAGAACTACAGGGGTTGTAGGACTGGGAACCGTCCTGGGATGGTGCGTTATTCCATTTATCATACCGGATGTGATCAAAATCGTTCTGGCATTAGTCCTTAGCAAAAGACTATCAAGTGCGTTGAAGATGCAGCAGTAACCGAAAGGTAAAATGCAAAAAGAATTTAAAGAGACATCGGGACACCAAAAAGCTGGTTTCTATTTTTATAGAGACCAGCTTTTTGATGAAAATTATAGGATAAAACCCTTGATAAGAAAGAAAATAGGTGGGATAAAGAGTGCAGGAAGCATATTTAATGTTTTGCAGTCTTTGATCTTCAAGATAGAGATTCCAGAACTTGCGATCAATATCCCTCCGATGATGGATATCTCAGTCAGAAGCTCAGGGGTAAGAAATTGACTGAGGTTGGAAGCTCCAAGATAAATCAATCCCTGCCAGCAAAAGAGGACGATAGCTGCAAGAGCCATACCAATGCCATAGGTGGAAGCCAGCACCGCAGAGGTTACGAAGTCCAAGGTGGCATTTGTAAAAAGAAAAGTGTTATCTCCATGTACGGCACTTTCTATAGGTCCCAAGATCGAAAGGGTCCCGATACAAAAGAGAAGGATACCAGTGGAAAGTCCCTGTGCCAGATCAGACTGGCCAAATTTTCCTGCCAGATTTTGAAATCGTGTATCAAGTTTTAAGATAGTGCCGATCAGACTGCCGATGGCAAGACTGACAATAAAAAGTACAGGATACTGGCTGTCTGGCATATTAGATACAAGTGAATTGATACCAAGAGCTGTCGCAGCAAGCCCCATAGCGTTAAATAAAGCATCCTGATAGTCTGCCTTGATTCCTTTATGTAAAATACTCCCGAGGATACTTCCTGCGAGAATCGTTCCAGTGTTGACAATAGTTCCCAACATATGTGTGATCTCCTTTATTATATATTAAAACATGCCTGATTAGTTTAGCACAGAGAAGTGTAAAAGTCAAAATCCAATCAAAATGATTAAGTTGGATTACAATTTCACGAATAAAAAATAGTAAGACATGAACAATTTGCGTAAAAAGGATAAAATTAACAAATAGTGACTTGCACAAAAAAAGCAGAAAATATATAATAATTAAATATGGAAGTTTTTTTAAACACAGTTGGCATATTTATTAATGATAAATCAGCTGTGGAAAATCTAAATAAGAGAGGAAATGAATGCTTACATGAGACAGTGGAAAAGGTTTCTGGCAGGAGTTCTATCAGCGTCCATGTTGACACCGACAGCAGCGTTTGCTCAGCTTGCAGATGTTAATCAGGTAAATGTTGAGAGCCAGAATGCAGGAGCACAAGTTCCGGCAGTGCAGGCAGAAGGAGAGCCGATAGTAAGTCCAGTGGCAGAACCGGCACCGGCAGCACAGCCAATGACACCAGAACAATATCAGGCGGCGACAGGATATCAGCTTCAGCCAGGATTTCATTATGTATTGAACGGAGGGTATGTGATCATACAGGCAGATGGATCACCGCAGGTGGCAGCCGATCAGGTTACGCCGACTCCAACACCGGAAATAACACCAAGTACAACACCTGATGTGACACCGGAGACGACACCGACGGATACTCCAACACCGGAGACAACACCGACAGATACGCCTACGCCAACACCGGGAACTACCGTAACACCAGAGGCAACACCGGAAGGTACCGTAACACCGGAAGCAACACCGGAGATTACTCCAGAGGCAACGCCTGAAGCAACTCCAACTCCGGAAGTGGAAGAAGAAAAAGGCACAAATGAAGAATTGGTAGCAAATCAGCAGATTGTGATACCACCACAGATCGAGGATGATTTCCGTTTTTCAAAGATCGATAAAGTATATGCATTTGCAAAAGAGGAATGTTCGGTTTTAGAGGAGATGAATGACTCCGCCAGGATAACAGGCACCTTACCTAAGGATGGTGTATGCTATATCATCCAGGAAGAATCAAATGGCTGGCTGTATGTAGAATCTGGAAGGGTTCGTGGATTTCTAAAGTCAGAACAGTTGATTACTGGAGAAGAGGCCGAGCAGATACGAAAGACAGCTAAAGAAGAGGCAGAAGCGAATGGAGAAAAGGTAAAGTTTGAAAAAGCAAAAGTTGAACTTGCTCCGTTGGAAAACAAAAGCCTGCTTCGGACGATGACTTCAGCACAGAAAGTAGTTGTTGATAAAGTTTACGGAATCGCTTCAGGCAATATGGTAAATATCCGTGATGGAAAAAGCACAGATGCAAATATTGTAGGCACAATATCAGAAGGTCAGATATGTTACCTGCTGGCAGATAAGACGAAGGAATGGATTTTTGTTGAATCTGGAGATGTTCGTGGATTTATCAAAAGCGAATATCTTATGACAGGAGATGAGGCAGATAGCAAGATCAAAGAGATTACCGATGCAGGTCAGGATCCTGAACAGGTATGCGGACTTGCTAATCAGATTGTTGATCCGAAAGCAAACGCAGCATGTTACTATACACTGACATCAACGAAGGCTGCAAGCAAGATGAATCAGGTCCGCAAAGCACTGATCGCATATGCGGCACAATTTGTTGGTAATCCTTACGTATGGGGTGGAACAGACCCGGTAAATGGAGCTGACTGTTCAGGATTTGTTCAGACTATTTATGGTCAGTTTGGTATCGGACTTCCAAGAACTTCAGCGGCACAGTCACAGTTTGGTATGAAGATTCCAGTCAGTGATGCAGCACCGGGAGACCTTATCTTTTATGCAAATAATGGACAGGTTTACCATGTAGTCATCTATATTGGAGAGGGAAAGACCATAGAAGCAGCCAGCACAAAGTCAGGAATCGTATGCAGAGGTGTAAACTATGGCAATGCTGTGTGGGCGACCCGAGTGATCAATGATTAATAAAATCAAATAGAAATAAACAAAAGAAATCCGACTGCTTAAAATGCAGCCGGATTTCTTTTTGTTTATTCCTATGAGATTACCATAGCTGCAGAGCAGCACGTCAAGAACGAAAGAAGAGATGCACGGTATTGCTCATGGAATTAACGGAAATGAATTCCGCTCCAATATACGTTTTCTTTGACAATGGTTTCCGGTGGTAGTTCCACACCTTCCAGTGCCCATTTTCTAAATTCATGGAAACCAACACGATCGATGATGTAGCCTACGTGTTCTTTTCCGCCTGGAGCTGTACGATCGATATATTTTTCTACAAACTTGTAAGTATTTACGATGATCTTAACGATGGAATCTTCGTCAACCCAGATCAGCCAGTCTTCACCAAGACGAGGATTTCTCTTGCCTGTACGCCCCATGATCGTCAGCTTATAGTATTTTTTTGTGCTTCTTGTAAGTGCACGAGTAGGACATTTGGTCACACATACACCGCAGCCGATACATTTGTCTGTATTTCTTACTACACGGTAATTTTCAGCGTGCAGAGCGTCAACAGAGAGTTTGTCACAGCCTTTGATGCAGGCACCGCAGCTGATACAGCGAGTTGGATCATATTGAGGTTCAGTCATTCCAATGATCCCAAAATCATGCATTCTGGCTTTGATGCAATCGTTGCTGCAGCCGGTAAGTGCAACTTTAAAATGAAGATCATTTGGGAAAATAGCTTCTTCAATACGTTTTGCAAATGCTGCTGTATTATAGTTTCCAAAAGGACAGACACGATTACCGATGCATGCACTGACATTACGGGTACCGGAAGATGCATAGCCGGTATTCGGTACTTCCTGATTAATCCCAAGATTTTCGATGATAGGCTGAAGGCGTTCATTCACCTTATCCATATCCTCCATCGAGATTCCTTCTATCTCAAAGCCCTGACGGGTTGTGATCTGAACACTTCCGTTTCCAAAATCCTTTGCGATGGATGCAACTGCAGCAAGTACATCTGCATTACATTGTCCACCGGGTACACGGACACGGGAAGCTGTGATGCCTCGTTCCTTTGATACACGGAAGGCATTTTTTTTGAGTTTTTTAGTATTGATATCCATATGATTACCTCCTAATCCATGAGATGTTTGCCATCGGTATAGTTAAAGACAGGACCATCCAGACAGACATATGTATCGCCCATACGGCAGTGTCCACATTTTCCCAGACCACAGCACATCCTGCGTTCCTGAGAGATCCAGATTTGTTCATCTTTGATGCCAAGCTTTTGAAGCTCAGCCACAGCAAATCTCATCATAACAGGAGGTCCTACTACGATAGCAGCAACATTGGAGATATCATCGATTTTTAATTCGGGAATATATTTTGTTACGAGTCCTACATTATAGCCTGCCTCATCGGTGGCATCGACAGTGATGGTAAGATCCATCTGATTTTCCCAGCGTTTGATATCATCTTTAAACAGGATATCTTTTGGTGATTTGAAACCTGCGATCACATGAAGAGAGGATACGTCCCTGGCATTTGTTCCAAAGTGATCGATCACACCTCTTACAGGAGACACACCGGTACCACCAGCTACGATAACAAGATCTTTTCCCTGGTAGTTGGCAGTATCAAAACCATTGCCATACGGTCCACGCATGAACAAGCTGTTGCCCACCTGATTTTCAAATACTTCGTTGGTTACTTTTCCGACTTTACGGATCGTAAGGTCTACATAGTCAGCACCGATTCCACTTACGGAGATAGGAGCTTCGCCAAATTTTGGTATGGAAACTTCGAAGAACTGACCTGGCTTTACATCACCGACATAAGTCATACGGAAAGTATACTCGATATCGGTATGTGGGATTACTTGCTGAATCTTAGATAAAAAAGGCATATATTCATTAGTCATCGTTACTCACTCCTTCCTCCAGCTTTTTTAATTTGTCAATGCAGGCAATATAAGAGATATATTCCGGACATACATTTTCACATCGTCCGCATCCTACACACATGGTATAGCCAAAACGTTTTTTGTGATCAGCTATTTTGTGGAGAACTTTAAAACGCATTCTTTCGCCCTGATCTTTTCTGAAATTGATTCCCCCGGCAATGTCGGTATACCCGTCTACCTGACAGGAAGCCCATACTCTGCGGCGTTCACCGGCATTTTTATGATCATTGTCCCGATAGAAAATATCCTGTGTAGTAAAGCAGGTACAGGTAGGACAGACAAAATTGCAGCGTCCGCATCCGATACAGCGTCCTGCGTATTCTTTCCAAAGGTCATTGGAAGCGATATCGGCCGGCAGCTTGTCAGGTACATCAACTTTGACATCATTTTCTTTTACATACTGGATCTCTTCATTTGCTTCTGGACATGCTGAGGTATCTGCACCATCAAGCAGTTCAGCATCCTCAATGGCAAGGTAAAGATCGTCTCCGCTCATATGAGCATATCCCTGATATCCCTCACAGGTATTGGTCCCCATGCTTGCACAGAAGCAGGAAGTGAAAGAGTGATCACATCCCATAAGAATGAACTTTGTGTTTTCACGGTTACGCTGATAGTAAAAATCGGCAGGACCGTTATTCATATAGATATCGTCGATACGTTTCAGAGCATTCAGCTCGCAGCTTCTAAGGAAAATGATGCGTCCTTTTGTTTTTTCCGGAACACTGGATGTAGTATCTGTAAAATACATCATGGTTTCGGAGATAGGAAGCAGTGCCTCCTTAAAACTGTAATCAGATTTTTTGTCCCAGACGATCTGATCAAATGAAGAGATTTTTCCGTAACGAACAACATCGGTGTCTGAAAAACATCCGTCTCCTGAAAAGAGCATAGGAGCATAGACATCATAGGAGTTCATCCAGGTATTGAGCAGTTGGTCCTGTGCTGGTTTGTTCCATAAATTTCCCATAAATTCCTTCCTTTCTTTTTTATATTTGTTTTGAATTTACATTTTATAAAAGATCGCCAGTCCATCCGGATCAGGGAGGAGAAAATGGCGGTTCTGATAGATCAGCAGGTTTTGTTCTGTAAGATTTTTACAGGCCCGGGAGATGGTTTCACGGGGAACACCCACCATATCAGCAAGCATCGTCATCGTCAGTTCTGGTTCGATCATGATTCCTTTTGGGGTCTGGACACCAAAGTCCCGCCCCAGTTTCCAAAGTTTCGCAGCTATTTTCCGTTCGATCAGCATGCTTCCGGCAGTGTTTTTTAACTGATGTCCCATGCGCCACATATTTCGCTCATATTCATGCATTACAGCATGCATGAGAGGAGTGTGTTCTTCCATAAGAGGAAGGAATACATCACGGGGAATCTGAAAAAGCACAGTATTTCCGGCACCCTCGCAAAAGACAGGCGACAGACGTCCATCCAGTACATCATGATTGATCAGATGCCCTGGTCCAAGAAGAAATATGATCTTACGGCTTCCATGTTTTGTCAGGTTATAGATAAGAACCTCTCCCTGAAAAACAAAATAGATATGTGGAACTGCGTCATGAGCATGGAATAAAATCTGTCCTTTTTTCAGAGGGACCGTATGGATGGAATTCAGAAGAGTCTGGATCACATGATCGGGTAAACCTTGAAAAAAAGATAACTTTTTTAAATCCTTCACTGAGAGATTCATAAGCAGATACTCCTTTTCGAAAAAATCTTAGTAGAGTTTATTATACCATGCCCAAATTGACTTTGGAGAAATCTTTCCTCCAGTATATTAAAAATACACACAAAAGTCTGTGATGTACGTCACGCTTTACAACTTTTCTGTTATAAATTTCACATAAGACTACAAAAAAGCGTTCATCTTGTTATATTCTGACAAAAGATAGGGAACAAATGCAAAGTGTGAAAAATAATTGACAAGGGGGTTTTTTTGTGGTAGATTAAGTTTATAAAAATTAAAGAGAATCTGAGTACTGACGGAAGAAATGTGGAGTACCACAGGGGAATCAGATTCAAGTAAAAGCCGACCGTCTGGGCAACATTTGTATGATTACAGATGTTGCCCTTTTTTCATCTATGGGGTGGGAGAAGGGCGAAAACTTTATCTAAGGAGGAGATAAGTATGTTTAAAGATGAGTATCAGGCAGTCTGTAATGCAGGCGCAGCAAAGAGTAACTTGTTAAAGAAGAATCCAGTGGGGTATTTTGTAGCGGCCATGGTGGCTGGTATGTTTATTTCATTTGGTAGTTTTGTTGCCTTTACCTTGGGGCAGGTAATAAGCTGCGGGGATGCGGCATGCTGGACAAAACTGTCACAGGCATTTGCATTTGCAGCGGCACTCAGTCTGGTCATTATGGCAGGCTCTGAACTGTTTACAGGCAACAACTTTGTCATGTGTTCTGCAGCAATCAGAAAGACCGTATCGTGGGCTGACACGATCAAATTGTGGGTCGTATGCTGGATCGGCAATCTGGTAGGATCACTGCTCAGTGTTCTGGTTTTTCAGCTTTCAGGGATACCGACAGCAAGTGAAGGTGTAGTAGCAGATTATTTTATTAAGATTTCTGAAGGTAAAGTTGGATTGGGACCGGTAGAACTGATTTCCCGTGCTATCCTTTGTAACATTCTTGTATGTCTCGCAGTATGGTGTGGTATTAAGATGAAGTCAGAATCAGGAAAACTGATCATGATCTTCTGGTGTATCATCGTATTTATGATCTGCGGATTCGAGCATAGCGTAGCAAACATGAGTATCGTAGGTGTGGGTGTTGCCAATGGCGGAATCTCTATCGGACAGTATTTTTACAGTGTATTGATGGCGTCCCTGGGAAATGTGATCGGTGGTGCAGTATTTGTAGCACTTCCATATCACTTGATCTCCAAAGAAAAATAATACATATAGCTAGTTGAATTTAGAAACTGTCATTTTAGTGAAAACTGGAATGGCAGTTTTTTCGTACTTTAATGAAGAAACTGGACTGGTAAATAATTCGTCAACTGGATATTTTGATATATCCAGACCGGTGGTATGATAGCAGACATATTGAGGAGAAAGAGGAGGAGATGTTATTATGAAATCTCAAACCACATTAATGAAATGGGCTCAGACAGCTTTGCTGGCAGCTCTGTGCTATGTGAGTTTTACGTTTTTGCAGATCAAGATACCTACACCGGGAGGAGATGCCACATCACTTCATATTGGCAATGCCTTCTGTGTGCTGGCAGCATTGCTTTTGGGAGGCGGATACGGCGGCCTGGCAGGCGCGGTTGGTATGACTATCGCGGATTTGATGGATCCCATCTATATAGTGGGGGCACCAAAGACGTTTGTCCTTAAGTTTTGTATAGGTCTGATCACTGGTTTAGTGGCACATAAGATTGCCAAAATCAACGAAAGCAATGACAAAAAATACGTGATGAAATGGAGTATCATCGCCAGCATATGTGGATTGGCCTTCAATGTGGTCGCAGATCCGATCGTAGGATATTTTTACAAACAATATATCCTGGGACAGCCGCAGCAGATGGCAGAAGTATTGATGAAACTCAGTGCAGTGACTACTTTAGTAAATGCAGTAGTATCTGTTGTACTGGTATCGGCGATCTATAATGTGCTTCGACCGGCACTGTTAAAATCAGGACTATTGCAGATAACTGTGAAGCATGAAGCACAAAACTGAATATAAACCATAGAAAATCTTTCTGACTGTGAAAATACAGTTGGGAAGATTTTTTTGCGTCAATAGAAATTGCAAATGGCACTGGATTTTTTCTTGGGTTAAATGGAAAAGAGGCTTATATGTATTGACAAGAGGTAGTCTTAGGAATAAAATGGTTATGTTACGAACATTCGTAACCGAACTAAAATCGGGTTATGAATATTTTTTTGTGTGGAAAGGAGGAGAACGATAATATATGCAGCGTGAAGGACATATAGGGTTAGAAATCAAAAGACTTGATAATGAGATCCACAGCCGTATGGCAGTGTACCGGGATTCAGTCGGAGCAAGTGAACTTACGAGAATGCAGGCCTGGATCATCGGTTTTTTATATCGGAATGAAGAAAAAGAAATATTCCAAAAGGACATAGAGGCGGAATTTTCCATAGCACGTTCCACGGCGACCGGGATACTCCAGTTGATGGAAAAAAAAGGCTATCTGAAGCGACAGAGTGTGGAGCGGGATGCCAGGTTAAAAAGCGTGGTCTTAACGAATGCAGGAGAGAGAATGCATCTGAACATAGAGGACAATATCAGCAAGATGGAATCCAGATTGAGGATGGGCATAACCGGTGAGGAACTGGAAGTATTTTTTCGAGTGATACGAAAGATGCGGGAAAATGTAGAAGTAGACGATAACGAGACAGACAGGAGGAGAGGAACATGCAGCAAAAGGAACAGTCAATGATAAGAACCCTTGGGGCACAGGTAAAAGAGTTTAAAAAGGATTCCATTTTGACTCCTGTATTTATGATACTGGAAGTTATCATGGAGATGATCATACCTCTTTTGATGGCCTCTATCATCGATAATGGTGTGGAAAAGGGCAACATAAAATACATATGCCTGATAGGCGGAATTATGGTTTTAGCGGCACTGGGAGGTTTATTTACAGGTGTTATGGGAGGAAAATGTGCAGCCAGTGCTTCCTCTGGATTCGCAAGGAATCTGCGGGCGGCCATGTATGAAAATATACAGAAATTTTCATTTTCAAATATAGATAAGTACAGTACAGCAGGTCTGATCACCAGACTGACTACAGATGTGACCAATCTGCAAAATGCTTATCAGATGCTTCTTCGTATGTTCACCCGTGCACCGGCCAGTTTGATCTGTGCGATGGTGATGGCATTCAGCATCAATGCGAGATTGTCATCTATTTATTTGATAGCTGTTGTCGTGCTCGGTATCTGCCTGTTTTTGATCATGAGCAGAACAACAAAGTATTTTCAGCAGGTATTTAAAAAGTATGATGACTTGAATGCCAGTGTGCAGGAAAATGTGGCTGGTATTCGTGTAGTCAAGGCTTACGTTAGAGAAGACTATGAGAATAAAAAGTTTTCTAAGGCAAGCTACAATGTATACAAGATGTTTGTAAAAGCCGAAGGGATACTGACTTTGAATGCACCTTTGATGCAGTTTACCGTATATGGATGTATTCTTGGTATCAGCTGGCTTGGAGCAAAGATGATATCGGCAGATGCACTGACAACAGGTGAATTGATGAGTCTTTTGACTTATTGCATGAATATCTTAATGAGTCTGATGATGCTTTCTATGATCTTCGTTATGGTCACTATGAGTATGGCAAGTGCACAGAGGATTACGGAAGTTCTGAGAGAAGATGCAGAACTTAAGAATCCCGAGAATCCGGTAGCTGAAGTGAAAAATGGTGAGATCATTTTTGATCATGTGGACTTTAGCTATAAGAAAGACAGCAAAGAGTCGGTATTAAAAGATGTCTGTCTGACGATCCATCCGGGAGAAACTATCGGTATCCTGGGCGGAACAGGAAGTGCGAAGACAAGTCTCGTCAGTTTGATCAGCAGACTTTATGACGTATCAAAAGGATGCGTAAAAGTTGGCGGTGTGGATGTAAGAAAATACGATATGGAAGTCCTGAGAAATCAGGTTGCTGTTGTCCTTCAGAAAAATGTATTATTTTCAGGGACGATCCTCGATAATCTTCGTTGGGGAGACGAGAATGCATCAAAAGAAGAATGTGAACGTGTATGTAAGCTGGCATGTGCAGATGAATTCATCGAAAAAATGCCGGATGGATATGAAACATACATAGAGCAGGGTGGAACCAATGTATCCGGCGGCCAGAAGCAGAGACTTTGTATTGCCAGGGCATTATTGAAAAAACCGAAGATATTGATTCTTGATGATTCCACCAGTGCAGTTGACACGGCGACAGATGCCAGGATCAGACATGCTTTTATTGAAGAGATTCCAGACACAACAAAACTGATCATTGCACAGAGAATATCAAGTGTTCAGGATGCAGACCGGATCATCGTTATGGATGATGGAAAGGTAAATGCTTTCGGTACACATGAGGAATTGTTAAAGACGAATTCTATATATCAGGAAGTTTATGAGTCACAGACACAGGGCAGTGGAGATTTTGATGAAAAGAGAGGTGACAAATAATGCCGGGACCAATGGGAAGAAGACCAAAAGGACCAGTAAAGAAGGTAGAACAGCCGGGAAAATTACTGGGACGACTGATGAAATATATCATGAAGAGCTATGGAATACAGCTGATCATTGTGGCGATATGCATATTTGTCAGTGTTATAGCAAATGTACAGGGAACGATGTTCATGAGAGATCTGATCGACAAATATATCCAGCCGGTGATCGGCATGGAAAATCCGGATTTTGGGCCGCTTTTAGGGGCGATCATTCGTGTAGGAGGCTTTTATCTGATCGGTGTATTAGCAACTTTTGCGTATAACCGGATCATGGTCTATGTTACACAGGGAACACTTAAAAATATGCGAGTTGATATATTTACACATATGGAAAGCTTGCCGATCAAGTATTTTGATACTCATCCGCATGGTGATATCATGTCGGTTTATACCAATGATATCGATACTCTCCGTCAGATGATCAGCCAAAGTATGCCGCAGCTTTTTTCCAGCGTGATCACGATCGTCAGCGTTATGGTAAGCATGATCATCCTCAGCATACCGCTTACTATCGTTACTTTTGTCATGATAGGGATTATGCTGTTTACCACAAAGTGGCTTGCTGGTATGAGTGGAAAATATTTTATGGCACAGCAAAAAGATATTGGAAGTGTGAATGGTTATATCGAGGAGATGATGGAAGGACAAAAAGTGGTAAAAGTATTTTGCCATGAAGAAAAGAGTCTGGAGAAGTTTTATGAACTGAATGATCATCTGTGTGAGAGTGCCAATTATGCAAACCGATATGGAAATATGCTTGGGCCTGTCAATGCACAGCTTGGTAATGTAAGTTATGTTGTCTGCGCCATCGTTGGCGGAATCTTTGCCATTTACCATGTGGCAGGACTTACTCTGGGTGGTCTTGCAAGTTTCCTTACCTTTAATAAAAGTATCAATATGCCGATCAACCAGGTAAGCCAGCAGTTAAACAGTATCGTTATGGCACTTGCAGGTGCAGAACGTATCTTTAAACTTCTGGATGAAACACCGGAAGTTGATGATGGCTATGTTACTTTAGTAAATGCTGTAAAAGAAGGCGGAGAACTGAAAGAAACGCAGAAGCGTACCGGATGTTGGGCATGGAAACATCATCATAAAGCAGAGGGAACGACGACTTATAAAGAAGTGCAGGGTGATGTGGTATTCAATGGCGTTGATTTTGGATATGATGACCGGAAGATCGTGCTCCATGATGTAAAGCTCTATGCACAGCCGGGAGATAAGATTGCGTTTGTTGGATCGACCGGTGCAGGAAAAACGACGATAACGAACCTGATCAACCGATTCTATGATATCCAGGATGGAAAAATCCGATACGACGGGATTAATATTAATAAGATCAGAAAGTCCGATCTTCGCCGTTCATTGGGGATCGTTCTTCAGGATACCCAGTTATTTACAGAAACAGTTATGGAGAATATCAGATATGGCAAGCTGGACGCTACGGACGAGGAAGTTATTGCAGCAGCAAAACTTGCCAATGCGGATGGGTTTATCAGAAGACTTCCTGATGGATATCAGACGAAACTTACGAACAACGGAGCGAACCTGAGTCAGGGACAAAGACAGCTTCTGGCGATCGCACGTGCAGCGGTAGCTGATCCACCAGTATTGATCCTTGATGAGGCAACTTCTTCTATTGATACAAGAACAGAAAAACTGGTACAAGACGGTATGGATCGACTTATGAGTGGAAGAACAACTTTTGTTATTGCTCATCGTTTATCTACTGTCAAAAACAGTGACTGCATTATGGTACTTGAGCAGGGAAGAATCATTGAGCGGGGCACACATGAACAACTGTTAGAAGAGCAGGGAAAATATTATCAGCTTTATACAGGAAGTTCAGGAGCACTTGCATAAGCGTCCTCCATTTTTGTCTTATCCTTGCTTTTCCATGCTGTATCACTTATAATTTTCCTATATGAGACATGTGGTGGAATACAAGGGAGGTAAAGCAATGTTATTTATAGAATATCCAAAATGCAGTACCTGCAAAAAAGCAAAAGCATGGCTGGAGGCTCACGGAGCGGAATTTACAGACAGACATATCATCGAAGAGAATCCAACGGCAGAAGAACTGACCAAATGGTACAAAAAAAGTGGTCTTCCATTAAAACGTTTTTTTAATACCAGCGGCATGAAATACAAAGAATTGCAGCTGAAAGATAAGCTTCCAAAGATGAGTGAGGAAGAACAGATCACATTATTGGCTACGGATGGGATGCTGGTAAAAAGACCATTGCTTATCGGTGATGAATTTATCATACCCGGGTTCAAGGAAAAGGAGTGGGAGAGTGTATTATGACAGATGAAGAGATGAAGCAGCTTGCATTGGACAGCGGATTTACCCATGCAGCTTTTATGGATGTGGCAGATCTTGAGTTTGATGCAGCACTGAGGCAGTACTGCGTGGAGAATACCTGTGGAAATTATGACAGGAATTATGCTTGCCCTCCGGAGTGCGGAACACCAGGAGAGATGGAGGAGAAGGTTCGAAAGTATAAAAGAGCGTTGGTTCTTGAATCTGTTCAGCCAGTGGGATCAGTAATGGATCCAGAGGAGACAAAGACAGCAAAAAAAGCTCATAACATGATATCAAGAGAATTTGTTAACATGATGAAAAAGGAATGTTCGGAAAGTTCAGCGGTGATGGCGGGTCCATGCACATTTTGCAAAACATGTGCTCAGATTGAGGGAAAGCCCTGCCGTTTTCCGGAGGAAGTGTATTCCTGTCTTTCCGCTTACTGCATTGATGCAGGGAAGATGGCGGAACATTGCGGATTGCCTTACTGGTGCGGCATGGATAAGGTGGCATTCTTTAGTATCTATCTTTTCAACTAAAAAAGAATAAAGAGGAAAATACATGATAGGACAGATTGAGACCTACCTTGAATGGATATTGGAAAATATTGCGAGCATCGCTATCATATTGTTTGAGTTTGTTGGCGTGGCTATCATTATCGTAAGCGGTATAAAGGGTATCGTCAAATGGCTCAGACATGCCGGTGATACAAAAATTTATCTGGCTAAAGGACTTGCGATGGGACTGGAATTCAAGATGGGAAGTGAGATCTTGAGGACGGTTATTGTAAGGGAATGGAAGGAGATAGGAATCGTGGCAGGCATCATAGCTCTTCGGGCGGCACTTACATTCTTGATCCATTGGGAGATAAAGGAAGAGGAAAGAGGAAAAGAAGCAGAAAAAGTGATAGAAAAAGCACTTGAAAAAAAGTAAAGAATTTATCAAAAAAGCGTGTTTCCATATGGAGGGGACGCGCTTTTTTGATGTGTGGCTAAAGAGTGATGGCCAGATGGAAATTCCTGTGTGATCACATCCGATCGGGAATAAGAAAACTTTCCAGCCCGGATTTGATGAAACGGTCGATGGTAGACTGGATGGTTTTCCAGTTTGTACTCTTGTTTTTCAGTGCCTGCCGGTTAATGGCAAGGCAGCCATTGATCTGAAAATAATACACGGCTTCTGCTTCTTCAAAGGTTAATAAAGACCGCTTCATGATCCAGGTCACAAAATCCTCTTTTCCAGCTTCAGCAATTTTTTCGATGATAATGGATGAGATTGATTCATCGAGAAAAAGTACCTGATAGCGGGTGTCTTCCTGTATCTTGCTGCAGAAGGGGTAGGTGCAGCTGTGAACTTTCGCACACATCAGATGGTCGATCAGACTTGTAGTTTCCTGCATCATATCATGTATGAGTTCATCCAGAACTTCATAAGAATCACAGTAGTGAAGATAAAATGTCCCCCGGTTGATATCTGCGGTTTTGCATAGTGTGGTAACTGATATCTTTGTAAATTCTTTTTTCTCCATGAGAGAAAGAAGAGTTGTTTTGATCAAATCTTTTGTATAAGAAGTACGACGGTCGGTTTTTCTTGTTTCCACAGGCAAATCTCCTTTTCATGTATGATGATTCTCAACAATTTTTTAGATCTGTTCATGAATTGTACAAAATAAAAAAACTGTATATTGTAATTTATATATTTACAAGTATAATTGCATTTATACAAAAAATCAACAGTATGTTCAGAAAATGAAAGGAGATAAACTATGGCACATGTAATAGCAGTAGCAGGAAAAGGAGGAGTTGGAAAGACAACTCTTTGTGGATTATTGATTCAATATTTATGTGAAAGCGGAAAAAGACCAATCCTTGCAGTGGATGCGGATGCCAATTCGAATCTGAATGAGGTGTTAGGCGTGGAAGCAGGTACAACTCTGGGAGAGGTCAGAGAAGATATGGAGCGTGCAGGGATGGATACCCAGCATAAGATACCGGCAGGAATGACCAAAGCAGCTTATCTGGAAATGAGACTTGCAGATACCCTCATAGAGGAAGATGACTACGATCTTATGATCATGGGAAGAACACAGGGACAGGGATGCTATTGTTTTGTTAATGGGCTGGTCCAGACGCAGATCCAGAGACTGCAGAGCCAATATCCATATGTCATCGTGGACAATGAAGCTGGATTGGAGCACATCAGCCGTGGGATCCTGCCAACAATGAAAACTGCCATTTTAGTCAGTGACTGTTCCAGAAGAGGAGTACAGGCTGCAGGACGTATCGCTTCACTGATGAAAGAATTAAACTTAAAACCAGAAAAAGTTGGTTTGATCATCAACCGTGCACCGAATGGAGAGTTGGATGAAGGAACATTAGAGGAAGTTAAAAAACAGGAGCTTGACTTGTTGGGAGTAGTTCCTCATGACGATATGGTCTATCAGTTTGACTGTGCAGGAAAACCAACGGTACAGCTTCCAAAAGATTCACCGGTGAGGGCAGCGCTAAAAGGAATTGTAGAAAAATTAGGATTATAAGTACATAGGGGAGACAGTGCATCTTTGATCGGTACAGATACATTTAAAGATAATGAAGTACAACTGCGAACGGGTCCGGTTTATCAATGTGCCGAGTTTGGAGGATTTGGAATCTTAGATGAGATCAATATGGCAAAAAATGATGCAGTGTCCGTACTGCACGCAACGTTGGATCACCGTCGTGTGATCGATGTTCCCGGCTATGCGAGAGTACCGCTCCATCCGGCAACCAGATTTATCGGTACCATGAATTATGGATACGCAGGAACAAAGGAGTTAAATGAAGCTCTTGTTTCACGATTCATGGTGGTGGATATGCCGCCCCTTGATGAAGATACGATATATTTTCTTTTGAAAAAATATTTTGAGAAAGGCAGTCATGCAGCGTTGAAGCAATTTACAGGGCTGTTTTTGGATCTTCAGACGAAGGCGTATAACGGAGAAATCTCAACAAAATCACTGGATCTTCGAGGTCTTTTATCATCCATAAGAACGATCCGTTCAGGGCTGTCACCATTAGACGCTATCCGCATGGGGATCGTGAATAAAAGCTTTGATATATTTGAAAAAGAGATCATTGAAGATGTGGTGATGACAAGAATACCTTCGTCATGGACGAAAGCCGATATCTTCGAGGGGTAATGGTATGAGAAGACGATACCGTCAATGGGAACAAAAGGAAAAAGCAAT
The DNA here is from genome assembly GCA_009929525.1 of Clostridia bacterium. Taxonomy (GTDB): domain Bacteria; phylum Bacillota; class Clostridia; order Lachnospirales; family Lachnospiraceae; genus Oliverpabstia. The sequence continues at coordinate 18,524 of SAAH01000034.1, forward strand.
GGCTGATGTGATAGACGAACATCGGATGGAGATCGAGAATCGTATCAAGAATCTTTGCTGTTCTGTAAGCGGTGATTATTCGCTGGATATAAAGCCAGATGTGGAGACATATGCAAAATCAAAATATATCGCACTTTATGATGCCATAAAGCAAGGAGCTTTTGGAAAATATTTTGATTCCAGGCAGCTAAGCCTTTATCTGATGAAAAAGATTTATATGTCAGCAAAAGAAAAACCACTTATGGAATTGGCACAGTTATGTGTAGATACGGCAGTATATCCGCTAATAGCTGGGGAACGTCTTGGAATTGATGATATCAGAGAAAAAGCATTTGCAGATATATTGAAATATCAGGAATATATCATGGACCAGAATTATTTTGGACAGGTTAAATGCACGATGATAAAGCAATATCTGAAGCTGGATCAAGAGCAGATGTCAAAGGAGAATGACGATATCTGGTGTGCGGTACATGAAATCGATAAGTTACAGAATGCAAAGGACACGGAAGAAATTATCGAGGGTATTGACCGGATCTATAATCAGGTATTTGATCAGACCTTTGAAGAAAAGCATGGTGATCTTGGACATGTACTTAGTATAGAGCCGCTTGAGATTGCCCGGGCTTCCTGGCAGGAATGTGTAGATGACGAGCAGATGGAAGATATCATAAAAAAATATCTGGCCAATCTGGATGATGATATGATGCGTCTTGATATTAATGAATCCAGAAAGAAACCATTTGAAAATGAAAATGGAATTATTGACGCAGATGATGGCGGATCAGATTTTCTGGACAAGGATAGAGAAGCGGTTCAAAAGGTTGCAGAATATGTAGAATTAAACTATGGAAAGACCTGTCTGACAGATTTGGAAAAAGAGCGGCAAAGCAGAAACCTGTGTAAAGGGATACATTCCAAATGCATGTTACATTTTACAGAAGGTATCCTCCATGCACCAGTGATCAAGAATAATCAATATCGATTTTGTCAGCTCCAGTACGAGAAAAACAGGATGTATTATTATAACAATCACTGGATCGTAAAACGAAATATTGCAGTATTGGCGGATACTTTAACTAAGGCCCTTGTCCTCAGACAGGAAGAGGAACGCTGTCGATCCTTATCAGGTACGCTTATCCCGGCAAGAATGTGGAAATTGTCACGAACGGATGATGCAAAGCTGTTTGATAAAAAACTAAGATCAGATAATACAGAATTCGTAGTGGACATCCTGCTGGATGCCAGCGGTTCACAGGCAAAGAGGCAATCACAGGTTGCCATACAAGGATACATGATCAGTAAAGCACTCAGTAAGGTGGGAATCGCTCATCGGGTGTCCAGCTATTCTACTTTCTGGGATCATACCATAATCCATCGATTCCGGGATTATGATGATGGCAAAGATAAAAATATCCGGATCTTTGAATATCGTGCATCGGCAAATAACAGGGACGGTCTTGCAATAAAAGCTGTCTGCGATACCTTGTCAAAACGTTCTGAAGATAATAAGATCCTGATCGTATTAAGTGATGGAAAGCCAAACGATATGGGAACAAACAGGCCGGGAACAAGAAAAATCAAGCCCTATACAGGAGAAGAAGCGATTAAAGATACGGCATTTGAAGTGAGAAGGACCAGAGCACTAGGTGTGTCAGTTTTAGGGATATTTGCAGGAAGCGAAGAAGACCTGCCGGCAGAAAAGAAAATCTATGGAAAAGATTTTGCTTATATAAGGAATATCAGTAATTTTTCAAGGATCGTCGGAACTTACCTTCGCAGGCAGCTGGATAAATGAAAAGGAGAATGTGATCATGATAGCATATGGATGTGAAGAAAAAAATAAAATACCGTCACCGGAGGACAGGATCTGCCCGCAGTGTGGAAGAGAGGTAGAAGTATTCGTATTAAAAGGAAGAGTGTATGAAGATGCCGTATGCCAGTGCGGATATGTGATAAAAGAAGAAAAACAGATTGTTATGGTGGCAGATCAGGAGGAAAAATAGATGAAGATAGCAGTTTGTGGAAAAGGTGGATGTGGAAAAAGCACGACTACGATTTTGCTGGCAAAAGAGCTTGCCAGGATGAATAAAAAAGTTCTGATCATTGATTCGGATGAGTCAAATTATGGTTTGAGCAGACAATTGGGGGTTGCACTTCCTCAGGATTTTACAGCTTATTTTGGTGGAAAAGAAAAAGCATTGAATGATATGATGCTCTCCAACTTTACCCATCAGTTTTTTAATGAAACATGGAAAATATCTGATGTACCGGAGGAATACTATGCTGAAAAGGATGGCGTTAAACTGATGGCCAGTGGGAAAATCCATGTGGCAAATGAAGGTTGTGCCTGCACGATGGGAAATATCATCAGTCAGTTTGCAGATCATCTTGTGCTGGAAGAGGATGAATTTGCCTTGATGGATATGGAGGCCGGTATCGAGCATTTTGGTCGTGGTATCGATAATGGGATGGATGTGATCATTATGATCGTTGATCCTTCCTATGAGTCATTGACTATGACAGGAAAGATTCTCGAGCTGGGAAGAAGTATAGGAAAATCAGTATATTTTGTGCTTAATAAAGTAGATGAGGAAAATAGAGAAATGATGAGAGAAAATGTCTGTGAAGGAGCCCAGATCATCTGCGAATTACCAGCAAAGAAAGAAATCATGAGCGCAGGACTTCAGGGAAAAGAACTTGTGGGTGAGTATGAAGAGATACATAAAATGGCTGATTACCTGGCAGCATTGGTCTGAGGATGACCGGGAGATTCGTGATGAAGAAAATGAAATAAAAAGGAGATCAAATGAAGAAATGTCGGATTACCGTATTAAAAAGATGTGAGTTTCCAGACCTGATCAAAGAGTATGCCAAGGATGGTGTTATGCCGGCCTGTTATATATTTAAAGAGGGTCAGGAGTTTATACTGGATTGGGATAGCTACAGTATGCAGGGGATACCGGAGGGATTTTGCACGATAGCCTGGAATGCGATAAGTGAGATGATTTTTAGTGCTCTTGCAACTGGAAAACTGATTGAAGCCGATTGGGTTAAGGATTCCAGAGAGCAGATTCTTTGCTGCCCGGATGGATTGCGGCCTGTTATATTTAAGGTGGAGGCGTTTGAAGAAGATTAACACATTAAAATCCTGAAAATTCATTAAAATAGGTTGTAAAAAATAAAATTACATGTTATATTTGTCCGTGTAAATAATAAAATAACAACTAAAACAATAATGAAAATTTAAGGAGAAACAAACATGGGCTTATATGAAGATCTTGTAACACAAACACAAATGAATTATTCTACATATTATAGTGTGTATGCAGCAGGAAAAACACCGTATCAGTTATCGAAAAAAACTCCTATATCGTATGAAGAACAGATTAAAAACTTTGCTCAGCAGGTAAAAGAAGCAGAATGTATTCTTGTTGGAGGAGCATCCGGTTTATCTGCTGCGGGAGGTGGAGACTTTTACTACGAGGATAATGCATCCTATAGAATATATTTTGGAAAGTTTGCTGAAAGATATTGTTTTAATGGGGCGTTCGCAGGAATGATGCATCACTTTGAGACAAGGGAAGAACATTGGGGTTATCTGGCTACTTTTTTACATACTACTCAGACAGCAGAAGTCCGAAAACCATATATTGATCTGGATGCCATCCTCGAAGGAAAAGACTTCCATGTAATAACAACAAATCAGGATACCCAGTTTGTGAAATTATATCCAGAAAAAAAGGTAAGTGAGATACAGGGGGATCATCGATACTTCCAGTGTTCAAGACAGTGCTGTGATGAGACCTGGGATGCCGTCAAACCGGTGAATGAGATGATAAAAGCAATGGGTGAGGGAAGAATGGTGCCGACAGAGCTGATACCCCGCTGCCCGCACTGCAAAGCAGAGATGTTCCCTTGGGTACGAGGCTACGGAAACTTTCTGCAGGGAACAAAATATGATGAAGAGTATCAAAAGGCATCCGAGTATGTACAGTCCCATGGCCATAAAAAAATACTTTTGCTAGAATTAGGTGTGGGAAGAATGACTCCTATGTTTATCCAGGAACCTTTTTGGAATCTTACTTTAAGTCTTCCAGATGCTTATTACATATCAGTAAATGACAAATATGATTTCCTGCCGCAGCAGGTAGAAAATAAAGGAATGACGATGGTAGGCAACATTGCAACGGTATTGGAAGATGTAAGAAAAGAAATGGAGAAAAAGTAGAAAATGACCCAATATGCAGAAATTATAAAAAAGATCAAAAATGCCGACGCGATCCTGATCGGTGCCAGTAATGGATTATCTATTACAGAAGGTCTTCATTTGTTTGCCGATGATCAGGCTTTTCAGACGGTATTTGGAGATTTAAAAAGTAAATACGGACTTAGAAATATTCTGGACGGTTACTTCTATCGCTGGCGCACCATGGAAGAAAAATGGGGATTCCTAAGTCGTCTGATCGAGCATTACAGCGGCAGCTATACGCCAACACCGGTCATGGAAAATCTGAGGAAGATCGTAGGCGAAAAGCCATATTTTGTAGTTACTTCTAATGGGGAAGGACATTTTGAACAGGCTGGATTCGATGCGGATAAGGTTTATGAGGTGGAAGGAAACTGGATCGAGATGAGATGCAGCAACCGATGCCATGAGGCGATTTATCCATCTATGGAAGCTATCCACAAAATGGCAGAAGCAGAAGAAAATGGAATCGTTCCATCAGAACGGATTCCTCGTTGTCCAAAGTGCGGTGCAGTTATGGAACTATATAATGCAGAACCACCGAAAAAGGAAATCATAAATGCATGGAATGATTTTCTAAATGAGTTCCACGAAAAAAACATAGTAATTCTGGAGCTTGGAATCGGTTGGAGAAACCAGTTGATCAAAGCTCCGCTTATGAATCTTACTGCCAGAGAGCCGCACGCAGCTTATATCACGATCAATCTTGGCGAAATCTATATCACAGATAATATCAAAGAAAAATCCTATGGTTTAGATGGATATCTGGATGTGATCTTAAGCGAACTGGCAGCGGAGTATGAGAATAGTGAAAAATGATCTTATGGCATTGCTGGAACAAATTGAAAGAGCGGATGCTGTGGTTGTAGGCGGCGGCTCGGGTCTTTCCAGTGCGGCAGGGTATAACCATTATCATTGGATGCCGTATTTTCAGAAATGTATGCAGGATTTTATTGAATGCTATGGATTTTCGTCACCTTTTGCAGGGTTTTATCACTGCTATTCATCCCCAGAGCAGCAGTGGGCGTATTACGCCAGGTATCTGCAGGCCATGTGGGATGCTCCTACAGGACAGCCTTATTTGGATCTTAAAGTGATATTGGATAAAAAAGATTATTTCATTCTAACTACGAATGTGGACGGACAGTTTAACAGAGTGTTTGACAAAGAACGAATATGTTCCTATCAGGGAGATTTCAGTTACCTGCAGTGTTGCCAGCCGTGTCATGATCAGATATACATGAATCGGGAGATAACGGCAAAGATGAATCAGAGTATCCAAGGTGTGATTTTGCCATCGGATCATATCCCCAGATGTGAAGAGTGTGGACGGATCATGATCCCGTGGGTAAGAGATGATACGTTTTTAGAGGGAACTGCATGGAAAGAAAGTGTGAGTCGATATGAAAGATTCCTTGAAAAATATATAATAGAACAACCAGATAAAAAAGTTCTGCTGTTGGAACTGGGCGTAGGAGAGATGACACCCAGCATCATAAAACTTCCCTTTTGGGACATGACAGTAAAAAACAGAAATGTTTTTTATGCATGCCTCAATGAGAAAAAATCATCTGCACCGGAACATATCAAAGAGAAGAGCCTATATATTGCTCAGGATCTGGCAGTAACATTACATGATTTGAAGGTCTTTTGATCGGACCCGTGGATGAGATCCTTCGTCTTATATGCAGCGGATATCATACTGGCAATATTGATCATCATCACGGTAGAGGAGATAAGTACTACAATTTATAAAACGCGTCGTTATGGAGTGAAAAAGCCATAGATGGTTTATCTCATTGATGGATCCGCAGAGCATATTCATGGGAAAAAGGTAAAAAGTAATCTGTCAGATGACTGCATCCAGTCTGATCCATGAGCAGTTTCAACAGTCCGCAGATTCTTACTTCTGTCTGAGCGATGCTACTGCCCTGGATAAAATCTCTGACTTCGTTATGATCCTCCTTAGTCAGGCAGAGTTTATGAACAGGTTTGTCAGCAATCAGGCATTCGACTGCATTTTGTAAGACCAAATAGCAGAGATTTCCCATGTACTGGGTGGAAAAATTATTTTCTATATCTATCAGTGCGGTGTGGATCGCCTGCTCGGAGAAATGCTCCATGAATGTTTTTTCGGCAGCAATATCCAGGAGGTATTGCTCAATCAGATCCACACCGGTCAAGTCTTCGTGCGCATGCAGTGTGGGATAATCTAAGGTAAGAAGATGATCCTGGGGAGCAAATCTGGAATCGTAATACATAAAAAATTTGGGGATTCCTTTTAATATGGTATCACGATAGTTTTGGCATCCATAATCATAAAAATCCTGGAGCAGATCATCGTAGAGAGAACGGGTATAACATGTTTTGTCGTATACCAGTTTTTTTCCGAACTGATAAGCATCCATGGCACTTAATCTTTTATCAGAAGCCAAGCTGTGCTTTTCGTTGTTTTCCAGTTCGTTGATGCAATAGATGACAGCTTCCATAAGCATATTGGCTGTTTCATAGGTGATAGAGCTGCTTTCATTGGAGGTATAAGCCTCGGCTAATTTTGCTGTGACAGGCAGTAGTTCTTCGATATCGTATGTCATGATTTTCCTCCTTACGCTCAAACAGATTCGGTATAGATACTACAGTAAGTTACCAGAATAATTCTTTTATGACACTCAAGTACAGCTCGTTATCCCAACGATTTTCTTCGCTGAGTTTTTCATATTCTCCCAGACCGGCTGTAGCTTTATAGCTGGTCTGTCCGGTTCTGATGGCCGAAGCAAAGCGCTCCAGGCAGGTTCCCTCGAGATAATCAACATCCCCGCAGCATACGGTTTCGAACTGCTCTTTCATGAAATTGAGAAGTTCTTCATCGGTAAGTTTGTCGCCGGATTCATTTTTAAACTTATAAAAAATGTCCTGAAGCTCCATTAAAGTGGAGGAATAGTTATCCTGGTCAAGATACTGCGAATCACAAAAGGTATAAATCAGTTTATCTAATATCCCCGGACCTAATTCGATCCTGTGATATTTTTTTAAACTTTCATTTCGGCTTATGATCAGTTCCTTTGCTTCGTCTGGTGCAAGAGTAATTCCGAACTGCTGCGTTTGCTCATTGCATTTTTCTATAAGCTGAAGTTCATGGTCGGTTCGTTTGGCAGCCCATAATCCGTATACATTTTCATCCATATGATCCCTCCTGATTTTGGTGAGAAAACAGTAACTGCGAGTGCTTTTTCCTATAGTGGAAGTTCATTATAGGTTCTTTGAAAAGAGATTACAAGCCTTGAAAAAAAGGCGATTTTGTGGTAATATAATGTTAAGAAAAAGGGTGGAAAAAGTAGTCAGATACTTTTATCCATCTTTTTTAATACATATTTTGAGGTGAAATGGTGCAGACTAATCCTTGTGAATAAGATAAGGAGGTCATCATATGGTACAGATATCAGAAAAAGAGTTATCCGCACTTAACGATCTGCTGGCAGATGAAGAACTGCTGGTGAAAAAGTTTAAAATGCTTGCCGGCCACAGCCAGGATCCTCAGATCCAGGCAAAATTCAATGAGATTTCTGAGAAACACCAGGGTCATTTTAATGCCCTGTATTCAAAACTTAGATAGGAGGATATGGGATGCAGCCATTATATTCAGAAAAAGAAGTACTGGAAGACGCATTGAGCGCACAAAAATCAACGACAAATATATTGAATATGTATGCAAATGAATGTGTTCACAATGATCTGAAAGCTACGATGATGCAGATACTTGAGCAGGAGCATACGATCCAAAAAGATGTATTTGACATTATGCATGAAAAAGGATTCTATCCTACGCCGGAAGCAGAACCGACAAAGGTGGAATCTGCAAAACAGAAGTTTTCACAGAGTGTGAAGATGCAGTAAGAAGCTGGACCAAAAAGAGCATTGCCTTAAAGTTCTTTATGAACAAAGGGCAGTGCTTTTTATTGTTTTTTGACGTTGAAAAAGATGATCAGAATGGTATAATTGTTGTTATAACGTAAAATAGAGAGGGAAATATGGAAAAAGAAAACAGGGATACAAAGATTCTGGCTTTTGCCGGAAAGGGTGGTGTGGGGAAAACATCGCTTGCGGCAGTAACCGTAAAGCTTTTAACCGCAGCATACCCAAATAAAAAGATACTTGCGATTGATGCTGATCCGGCGGTTGGATTGTCAACAGCACTGGGGATCGAGGTACATACGACTATTGACGATATCCGAAAAGAAGTGGTTGCAACTGTGGAAGAGGGAAATACAAGATCTGCCATCGAACTTCTTGGAGAAGCCCAGTATCGAATCACAGATGCGATTGAAGAAGCAGATGGGTATGCATTTATTGCAATTGGAAGGCCGGAATCATCAGGATGCTACTGCAAGATCAATTCTTACTTAAAAGCTGTGATACAGATGATATCAGAGAATTTTGATTATGTTGTGATAGATGGCGAAGCCGGTATCGAGCAGATCAATCGCAGGGTTATGGAAAAGGTTACTCATCTTTTGCTAGTATCTGATTCAAGTAAGAAGGGAACAGATGTTATCCAGACCATCAAGCAGGTGGCAGATGAACTGGTGATGTATGAGCAGGTGGGTGCTGTGATCAATCGAATGATAGATCTTGATATGAAGAATCTGATCGATACAGGTGAGATTCCTGTTTTATCTTATATTGGAACAGATAAGGAACTGGCAGCATTTGATATGGCGGGACAGAATGTATTATTTCTTCCGGATGAGGCGGAGATTGTAAACGGAATGAAAGAAGCTTTGGAAAAAATGAATTTGTTATGATGTTTAAGGAAGATAGTATATAAGGAGACGACATTGAAAGATTTAAAACATATATTTTATTTGGAAAATCTTCTGCAGGAGGTCAATAATGATCTGGTGCGGGAAGCGACAGATGCAGGAAAAAAGGCAATCGGCGGTGTTTGTTTTCAGATACCGGAGCCGCTTTTGAATCTGCCGGGAAGTTTTTCGGTAAGGCTTCGTGCACCGAGAACGGGTTCGATCGAGATGGGTACATATTATATGACGAGTCTGCTGTGCGAATGCTGCAGAGCTCTTTTGGAACGGGCGATGGAGGGCGGATATGAATTCCTAAATTGCATCATCGCACCAGATGCCTGTTCACAGATGAATCGATGTGTGGAAAATATCGAACATCTTAATCTGTGTAATAAAGATGAATTTTTTATATCCTATGCAGACGTGCCGCTGAAATCAGATGAATCAGCACTTCGTCATTATGTGAAACAGATGCGGATACATGTGCTGGAACCACTTCATGAAAAAATGGGACTGGATATTTCGGATGGTGCTTTGCGGTGCGCAGTGGAAGAACAAAATAAGATCAGCCGTCTGATCACGGCGATTGGAGAATATCGAAAAGAAGAGAATCCGAGGATCACCGGCTATGAGTTTGCTGTGCTGTGTCTGGCGACATATTGTTGCCCGAAGGAATCACTGCTTCCGATTCTATCAGAGACCCTGGAAGAATTGAAAGAAAGAAAAGCTGATGAGAAGAATCCGTATCGTGCACGAGTTGTGATGGTAGGGTCAGAGATTGATGATCCGGGACTGATACGTTTGACAGAAGAGGCAGGTGCTTTGGTGGTAGCAGATCGATTCTGTTTCGGATCATTTCCCGGAAGGCAGGAGATAGTACTAAACGATACTGAAGATGTTCTTACACAGATATGCCGTCAGTACATTACATGGGGACAATGCCCGCGATTCATGGATACAAAGAAGATCCTGGAACGTAAAGAGTATGTTGCAAAATTGGCGAGTGATTATCATGCGGATGGAATCATCTACCAGCAGATGAAGTTTTGCGATTACTGGGGATATGAACGTGTCAGGGGAAACCGGGTGATGCGTGAAGAATATGGATATCCGGTGCTTTCGGTCGATCATCCTTACGTGGTGGGCAATTCCGGACAGCTTCGTACACGTGTACAGGCATTTGTGGAGAGTATCGAGATTAAAAAGATTGCAAAAGAGGTGAGATCGTGAGCAAAGAATTGGGAAGTGAACCATTGGGACAGTTTTATACAGGAAAAAAGGTGCGTAAACGCCGGGAATGGCGAGGTTTTCGCGACACCTGGTATGATTACACCCAGTGGCTTAAGATATGGAAGACGTTGATCACATTTACCATGAAGAAAAATAACATCAAAGGATTTTTCCGCTATCGATGGATGCTGAATTATCTTGCGGTCCCGGACTTCTTTGACCGTCATACAGAGGGCATGAGAGGTGTTCAGCTTCGCATGGCTCACACTGGCATCGGACTGATCGTAACAGATATGTGTGATATGATCACAAAGATATTCCGGGCAGATCCGGAGATAGGAAATGACAAAGAGTTCAACAGCAAGATTGTGCTTTTTGATGAAAATATGATGAGTACGATCATGAGCGGATTTCCCAATCTGACCTGGCTGTCAGTAGAGGTTCCGTCCGTGTATACCTGTTCTATGATGAATCAGGAAGGAGTATCCCACTATATCGATGTATGTGAACTTTATGGCATACCGAGCGATGTCTGTCCGATGCCGGCGGCAGAACTGGGCGTTGCCCTGGATGGTGATTTTCCGCTGATCGGAAAGTGTGCAGTACAGTGTAATACAACCTGTGACGGCAGCTTAATGGGAAATGGTTTTGAGGCGGAGCATTTTAAAATTCCTACTTTTCAGCTGGCAGTTCCGATCCGCCATACGCAGGAAAGTGTACAGGAATATGCGGCAGAAGAGGTTCAAAATGCGATCCATTTTATAGAGGAGCAGACGGGAGAAAAGTTTAACTGGGAATATTTCTTTGAATGCATGAAACGGTTTAATAAAGAAACGGAGCATATGCTTGGGTGGTTTGATATTTCCAGTACTCCATATCCGCAGGTGATAGGAGATAACCTGGCGTTATATCGTTACGGAACCTATCAGGCAGCAGGCGGAAGAAACCAGCAGTTTCTCGATACGGACCAGATGCTCACCAAGTGGGCAGAAGAAGGATTCAAAAAGAAACTTCCTGTTGTCCGAGAGGTACGTCATCGTGCGATCACCTGGGGAGTACAGGCTGCATATTACACAGCATTTCCTATCTGGATGCAAAACTGTTGGGGTATCGTACCTCTGGTAGATATGCTCAGTCTTGTAACAACCAGGATGATCGATACCCAGGATAAGCATCAGGCGATGCTTGATCTGGCTAATCTATATGAGAATATGATTATGAGAAATCGTTCCAATGGCGGCTATGAAGTAGGCGTTGAGGCATTGTGGAGATACTGTGAGAGTTTCCATGCGGACATGATCATCATGTATTCCCATATGGGATGCAAATCTATGTCTGGATATCACGGACTTTTTGAGGAGGAAGCAAGAAAAAGGGGAATCCATTTGATCTGGGTCAGCCACAGTCTGATGAAACCAAGCGATGCGTCCAGAAGAGATATGAGAATGGAAGTAAATCGATATATGCGTACGGTGTGTCGTGAAGAACCGATAGACCCCACACTGGAAGATTTTGACGATTCGAAGATGTGGTAAAATGGAACGATCATACGGTAATAAGAATATTGCATATAAAGATGCAGGAGGATATGAGAGATGAAATACTATGGCGGATGTGATGCCGGAAGTACTTATACAAAATGTGTTATATTAGATGAAAATGGAAAGATGGTTTCCGCTGTGACAACCCGCAGCCGGATTAATCCTGTGCTGAGTGCGCAGGGGGCACTTGATGAGGCAGTTTCAAAAGTTCCTGGACTCGATAGTGCGAAAGAACTGACGTATCTGGTCGGCACAGGATATGGACGAAATAAAGTTCCTTTTGCAGATGAAAATATATCAGAGATCAGCTGTCATGCGATGGGTGTCCATGTTGTGGATCCACAGGTAAAATCCATCATAGATATCGGAGGCCAGGATGTAAAAGGCATCGCTATCGACACAGATGGAACTGTGTTGAACTTTGCAATGAATGACAAATGTGCCGCCGGAACAGGACGGTTTTTTGAAACCATGGCACATGCATTTGAAATGTCACTGGATGAATTTTCAGATCTTTCTTTAAAAGCAAAGAATACGATACCGATCACAGCTCAGTGTGCCGTGTTTGCAGAGAGCGAAGTGATCTCTCTTGTCGGCGAAGGAAAACCGATGGATGAGATCGCAGCAGGAATCGAACTGTCTGTTGCAAAACGTTGTTTCGTTATGGCAAAGAAAGCGGGAGCTTCAGACAGCATCACCCTTACTGGCGGGTGTGCCAAAAATGAAGGATTAAAGCAGGCAATTGAGAGGGTGCTGAAGATCAAGGTAGTTGATCTTGATACGGATCCTCAGCTGATGGGAGCACTTGGTGCAGCAGAGTATGCCCGTCAAAAAGGAAACAGATAGGAAAGAGGTAAATGATGATTTTTGTGAAAATTATATTGATCATAGCCGCAGTAATACTTGCTTTGTTTTTGCTCAGTCTGGTAGTCTATTTTTTCAATTTAGACATGAAGCTGGCAGCAAAGGTAACCCCCATACTGAGCAAATATTATGATAAGCGAAAAAAGAAGAAGAGCTGATCGGGATGGAAAACGAATGAATCTATATGATAAAATCATAAAAGAAAGTATGGATATACTGGAGCAGTATCCGAAGAAAGAACTGAAACTTTTTGGTGAGGCGGCAGAAGATGTGGGAGAGCATAACCTGATTTTGCGAAGTGATATGGCATATGAATTAGGCGGAGGTTCTGAGCGTCCTTCTGTAAGCGGTATCGGGTATACAACTTCAAAGAAACTTGTGCATCAGGATGAGGCCTGGCTGATCGGCCCGGATCTTTCACAGATCAGCGAAGATTCTCCATATGCCCGTGTTACTTTTTTTCTTATGGAAGACGGACAGCTTAAGGATGAAAACCAAACTTATGCGATGATGCGCAAAGTGGAGTATACCAGATATCATCTGCATCCCAAAGGATTTATGATGCGCATATCGGCAGCAGAAAATCAGGAGGTTGTACGCATCGGAAAAGAAGCCCTTGCCGATGAGTTGGATTTTTCGAAGGTGGCGGAAAGATTTCGAAGAGAGTATCATAAGGAAAAGAAAATCCTTGCAGTAAAAATGTACTTTGTAACACTGCCGGAATTTCCATACAAAAAATTGAGAGGTTATATGGAGCAGAGCGAACGAATCACAGATTCATTGAACCATATATTCCAGAATCTGAAAATGGATTGTTCTGTCTGTGGGTTAAAAGAAGTATGTGACGAGGTGGAAGGGCTGAAGGAACTCCATCAAACGGTGTATAAAGCATAATATAATACGAGAGTGGTGAAAAAGAATCTTGTGTAACTGAACAGTGGTTATACAAGGTTCTTTTTGTACGAAAACGAACTAATGCCAATGCGAATAGTTAAACTAAAATGAACATTGAACCAAAATGAACCAACGTGTAAAAAGAACAATATTATAAATGAACAAATTTGAAAATAAACTTGAACCATATGGAGATAAGTGTTATTATAGGAAATACAAAATGAACTTTTGAAACAACGCAAATATCAGGTAAAGAGGATAATTGTGAAAATGAACACAGTGATGAAAGGTGAGAAGATTATGGCTGATACATTATTTGCAGAAAGATTTGTAGCCGCGATGGAAAAACTGGGAATGAAACAGATCGACTTGCTTCGAGCGGCCAAGACCGAAGGCGTAAAACTGGGAAAGAGCCAGATTAGTCAATATGTAAATGCGAAAGCAGTCCCTAGAAAAAATATAGCACAGTTTCTTGCGAAAACATTGGAAGTAGATATTGAATGGCTATATGGGGAATACCTGAAACAAACGAATCCAAATAACGAACAAACAAACAAAGTGAAACATACAAATAGAAAGATAGGATCCGCTGGAAGTCCTACAGGAAAAGAAGAGGAGAAAACAATGCGTACATTCAAAAAATCATCAAAGTTAGATGATGTATTATATGATGTGAGAGGACCTGTCGTAGAAGAAGCATCCAGGATGGAAGAGAATGGAATCCATGTATTGAAATTAAATATAGGAAATCCTGCACCATTTGGTTTTCGTACTCCAGATGAAGTCATATATGACATGAAGAGACAATTGACGGATTGCGAGGGGTATTCTGATGCGAAGGGACTTTTTTCAGCAAGAAAAGCAATCATGCAGTATGCTCAGGTCAAAGGTATACCAAATATCACGATAGAAGATATCTATACAGGCAATGGTGTCAGTGAACTGATCAACCTGAGTATGTCAGCATTGCTTGACAATGGGGATGAAGTATTGGTTCCATCACCGGATTATCCTTTGTGGACAGCCTGCGTTACGCTGGCAGGAGGAAAGGCAGTCCATTATATCTGTGATGAACAATCTGAGTGGTATCCGGATCTGGGAGATATAAAAAAGAAAATATCAGATCGGACAAAAGCCATCGTTATCATCAATCCGAATAATCCAACAGGAGCCGTTTATCCAAAAGAAATACTGGAACAGATTGTTGAGGTGGCACGTGAGCATCAGATCATTATATTTTCTGATGAGATATATGACCGCCTTGTCATGGATGGCGAAAAACATATTCCAATAGCATCATTGGCTCCGGATCTATTTTGCGTTACGTTCAGTGGTCTGTCAAAATCTCATATGATCGCTGGTTACAGGATCGGCTGGATGATCCTCAGTGGAAACAAAAATATGGCAAGAGACTACATGGAAGGGATCAATATGTTGTCTAATATGAGACTGTGTTCCAATGTTCCGGCACAGTCTGTGGTGCAAACATCGCTTGGTGGATATCAAAGTGTTGACGAGTATCTGGTTCCGGGCGGAAGGATATATGAACAGAGAGAATATATCTACAATGCACTCAATGATATACCAGGTATCAGTGCGGTAAAACCAAAAGCAGCATTTTATATGTTCCCGAAGATAGATACGAAGAAATTCAATATCGTGGATGATGAGAAGTTTGCACTGGATCTTTTGAGAGATAAAAAGATTCTTATTGTTCACGGCGGGGGATTTAACTGGAAAGATCCAGATCATTTTCGCGTGGTATATCTTCCACGTATAGGGGTGTTGGAAGATGCGGTAGAAAAAATCGGGGATTTTTTAAGTTATTATAAGCAATGATTGCATTGTAATTCGTTGTATTATATAATCGAGAGAAAGTGAGGCATTCGCGAATCGATTGATCACTAAAGATGACAGATAATGGGGAGTAAGAACGTGGAGAAGGAATTTGACTGGAAGTCACTGATCAAGAAGGTGGCAATTATTGCCGTGCCCGTAGCGATGCAGAATCTGCTGACTACAACCGGGAGCATGGTAGACACTATGATGATAGCACCGCTGGGAGAGACCAGTGTGGGTGCAGTAGGGTTGTGTGCACAATTTACATCGCTGATGTTTTCGTGCTATTGGGGATTTGTGGGCGGTGGTATGCTGTTTTTCTCCCAATACTACGGAGCGAAGGATGATAAAGGCATCAATCGTTCGTATGGATTGACTTTGTGCTGCATGATGTTTGTGGCAATTACCTTTGGATTGTTTGCGCTTCTGGCACCTAATATAGTGATGGGCATTTACACAGACAAAGAAAATATACAAAAGATAGGAATCTCGTATTTGAGCATTGTGGGATTTGCTTATCCGCTGCAGGTCTTATCCATGGCTATGAGTGCACTGCTTCGTACGACGGAGAGGGTGAAGATACCACTTTTTGGATCGATATGTTCTGTGACTACGAATATTTTCTTGAATTGGGTATTCATTTATGGACATCTGGGTATGAAACCTATGGGAGTACAGGGAGCTGCTTTGGCTACGACGATCGCAGCAGCTGTAAATGTTATTGTTATCGTTATATTTGCCAAGGCGCAAAAGCATCCGTATCTTTTGAACATCAAACAGCATTTTAGATGGAATAAGGAAATCATTAAACTATAAATGAGCAAATTTAAAAAAATGCACAATAAGTTCACGCTACTAACGCCAAAACATCATCAAAAAGAATGTTTCTTGCTCCGCACTGGTAG
>SAAH01000035.1 GCA_009929525.1 Clostridia bacterium
ACGTTGATTACGTGCCATTTGTCAGCACCTCCTTATTCTCTTTATTATATACATAATCTTTGAATTAAGGGTGCCAACTTTATTTATACAACATCAGAACATAAAACCCTTTTGAGTCACGACTTTCTTGTATCGCATCATGAGGGCAGCTGTTCATGCAGGTCATACATCCCGTACATTGAGATGGCTCACAAATCTTCATACTTTCACCTCCTCAATCAACGCTTTTAGCCGGTCATAATACTTCTCTTGAAAAAAGGAAACACCCTTATACTCAACTGGACGTGTCATCATTTCTAAGGCAAGTGTCTCGGCCATCTCCAAATTTTCTGCAACTGAAATATAATCAGACATACAAGGTTCAAACCACTCTGCACCTGTGATGACCTTGTGGTCTGTTGTTTTCAAAATCAATACTGGAGTTCCTGCAGCTAACGCAAATATCGTCCCGTGATAACGGTCCGTGACAACCAGTTTATAGTGAGCATACTCTTCCAGTGTTTTCTTGATAAATAAACGTACTGCCTCCCGATCTTCTGTATTAGAAATATGAACCGTTGTATCTGTTTTATGGATGATCGTGTGCTTTTTTAACTGAAACATCAAGTTTGACATTTCTTTCTCTGAATACAACCTTTCCCAATCATCCCGAACACAAAACAGTATTCCTTCTCTCTGAATCTGGAACTTATTCATGCCAATCAGCGTAGTTACAATATCCGGATATAAAACCATTTGTGTTGTCCCAAACAATTCTTTCGCAGTATTAAAGGAAACTCGATCTCTCACCAGTAACAAAAGATTCTCACGATTCTTGTAAGTATTCACTGCCCAATTTTTCTGTTCTTCCGTTTGATAAAAGATTGTTTGAGGAAGAAGTATGATGCGGTTATTGGGGAACGCATCCAATATCGTTTGCCGCATAGATTCATTTTCATGTACGCCCGTCATCGTATAGCCGCTTTGAAATACAATCAGGTCATTTTGAGTCACTGCATTTTTCATTATAGATATCATTTTTCTTTTATTAAAATAGTAATCCCTGCTGGAAATTTCAACAATTGAAGTGTCTGGATAGTTTTTACGAAGCCAATCCAGAGTACATACCGTCTGCGCCAAATCTCCCAAGTTAGGGTGTATTGCCACGCAGCAATACCAAATCACTTTGGCTTCAGAAGCATGAGCCTGCTCAATCTCCTGTAGTTTACGATAAGCTTTTTTCTTTCTATCGGGATAAGTAACCGTTTGTTTAGCCAGATTAAAGCACTGCTTCGTGAAACGAAACACATGTTGATTACGAGCCAAAAGGCGTTTTATATCAAAAAAATTCATAGTCTTCTCCTTATTGCCAGAGTGAAATATATGGAACTACATACCCAAAGTTTCTGAGCAGGCATATTGTGAAGGGGACAAGTAACAACAAAAGCAGCCCATAATAAAGTGGATAATAAAACCGATACTGCTGTAACTTACCAAAGGCATTTGGTATGAGACAAATCGTGTGTATCTGGTAAAAATATAGCATTCTAGTCATTGCCTGATTACTGCCGCTTAATATGCCCATCATCCCACCGACTGTTACCGCAATAATCAGATACCGCATCCGACTCTGATCCATAAACTCCAGGTCAATTCCATTCAATATATTGCTTTGTATAACCACTGCCATTGCTGCAACCAGAAGATAGAACAGCGCCAAGAGCACAACTGCACCGCTTGACTGGTTATATATAGAAAACTCTCCACCCTGCAGATAAAATTGATAGCGAGGGAAAATAAGAGCAAATACACTCACAACCCGTGAAAATCCCACTGTAAGCAAAATACTCAATACAGTGAATGCCATCATATATATAGCCATTTTTTTTACAGTAATTCGTTCACGATTTATCACCAACAACGGAAGAGCGAAAATCGCAGTACTGTGTATTCCTACTGCAAGGAGAAAAAGAAATCCACAGAGAATATATCGTTTTCTGCACCGAAAACAAAGCGCCAACAATATAAGAGCGATGGCTAAAAATTGTCTTGAAAGATTGTATGTATGCAGATAAAAAAACAGCACCACAAAACAATACGTTGAAATCACAACATTATCAGAAAAATAATAGATATATACAGCGATGGAAACCAGAATGATGAAAGCAGTCACTATCATCATCAATCTAAAATCCCCAAACATGCTCACTGCCTTGTTGAGCAGACAATACGCCCATGCATTATCCACAGCTTCCATTATTTCCTTCCAGGTGTCAGCAGTTGCTATAATCTGAAACTTATCACGATAAATATGAATATCCCTGCCTACCGTTTCTGCACGAACTGCCATCAATAGGAAAAGCCCTGAAAAGGACAATAACAAATACAGTTTCTTTGCCCAATCCTCCGAGTTGCGATAGAATAACAGCCCCAATATTAAAATGACAATCAGAACAATATAATATATAATCAATTCTATCCCTCCTCGTCTGATACCCTTTCTACTTGTTACAAATTCTCAGCCACTTCATTAAACTGATAAACAGCTTTTCTCCACCGTAAGAGCATAAAACAGCAATTTTATTTGCCGCACGACAATTGTAAAACAGCAATCCCTGCCGCAATTCTTTTACTTTCAAGTATATACGTCGTTTCATCATATCCCATTTGTGATTCTCCGGGAGACGAATCAAGATATGACAGTATGCACTAATGACACGGGAATGAATGCTTTTTTTCAATTCCGGATGTTCACGAGCAAGATATTCCTGCATCTCATCTGCAATTTCCAAGATGGAAAGCATTCTTTCATCAAATTGTTGGTTTAATTGACTGGTTGGTCGCTGGCGATAATAGTACAGCGGCTCTTTAATCCGTACAATTTTTCTTGCCCGATCCACAAGTCTGTATGTAAGAGCCAGATCCTCATAAAACTTTCCTACGGGAAACCTTAAATCATCGCCAAACAGTTTTCTGCGGTACAACTTTCCCCATGCAGACGGCTCAAAATTATATCCATCCTGACGCAGCAATTCTCTCAGAGCCTCACCCTTGCAAAAGGTATCCGGAAGTTTCACCGTTACGGCATCCGCATGCGCTAATTCTCTGTTATCTGAAAATAACAAAGGAGTGCATACGACCATGTCAACATCCACGGTCATAAGTTCCATCATACGCGAAATGTATTTCGGATTAATCAAATCGTCGCTATCAACACAGGTAATGTATGCTCCTGTACACGCATCAATCCCCGCATTTCTGGCATCAGACAGACCACCATTTTTTTTGTGAATCACCCGGATACGAGAGTCTTTTTGCGCATATTCATCACAAATCACACCACAGTTATCTGGCGAGCCGTCATCCACCAGCATAATCTCCAATGAAGAATAGACCTGATTTCGTATTGATTCAATGCATTGCACCAGGTATTTTTCAACGTTATAAACAGGAACAATCACGCTGACTATTCTTTTCTCCATGGGAAATCCCCCCTTCCTACTATTTTATAATTTTTCGGACCAGCTCTTGGATATTGCCTGCCGCCAGTAATTTGATTGCTCTCGCTATTTTAGTGCTCCAATGTGATACCGACAGGCACCGTTCGGTGTGATACTCAATCATAGACAACTGCGAGAGAAAATCATCCTTCCCCCTCACTGGAGTCTTAAATATATTATAATTCCGACCTAACTCGTAAAAAGTGTGGGCATCTCCTCCGACAACGCAAGGAAGCCCGGTTCTATCGGCAATGGCCTGTTGCCTTTCCATATCCTCGCTAGAAAGAGTTCTTCCATTATATTTCTCAATGCAATCAATTCTGCTACACTGTTCCATGAGAATCTCTGAGTTTAAAACTGTTTTATAACGTTTTGAATCAAAAGGATGAGGAATACAAACAATGCCTCCCTGAGCATGAATTTTTTCGATTGTCTCCTCCGCTGATAATCCCGGTTCTATTCGTTCAGTCAGAAACAGTCCAATGATTTCTCCATCCGAAGAAAAAATCTCCTCACCGATAATTACATTCATTTTAGGATAACGACTACGAAACAAAAGTGCCCCTTTAATCTCGTTGTGATCTGTTATTGCAACACAATCTATTCTCCGAATAAAACAAGCACAGTAAAACAACCATAAGGGCAGGATACTATCATGAGAAAAGCGTGTATGTGTATGCAGTTCAACCCGAAATCCACGGCACATCATCAAAACACACCTTTGGCTTTCATTTGCTTATACTGTGCCATGAAACCTTTGTGATAAGAAGAATCATTCGACCACGGTGCCGAGAAAATTGTGTCCCCATAGAGATTATAATCCATATGAACCAATTCCTTGCTGGCCTCAAAAACAAAGAAGGCTGCCGTAATAATATGTGCCTGTGGTAATGCCTTCTGAAGTGTTTCCGCAACTGCTAAAATCGTATTGCCCGTGTCAACAGCATCGTCCACCAACAAAATGGTGTGAAAATCTCGTCCCAGTATTTTGTTTGGATCGTTGATAGCGACATGTCTCTCCCTATTCTGTGCATGGGTACCTGCGTTCATTTCCTTCTTTCGCAGCCAGACCTTTACACTGCCTGGAAGGATTGTCAACAATGGTCTTACTAAGTCTTTTAACTGATTTCCTGAGCGCACAGCTTCTATCTCTATCAACGGAACATCAAAATACTCAGCTACTGTCTGACCTATCAGGTATGCTCCCTTCGCAACAAAGGCCACCAAATCTGGTGTTTCTTTTACTGACTGAGCCAATTGAATACTCATTTTTTTAACATCATCTACGTTCAAAACCATCAATTCTTTATCCATCTTCACTCTCCAACGTTAAAAATGATTTTTCATTCTTTTGATACAGCTCATCATCAGATGGTCAAATATCATATGTACATCCTCAGAAATCTGCATATCATCAATTTCTACATCGAGATGATAATCCGCCAACTGTTTCAGTTTTCCGCCATGATAACCGGTAATTCCTATGACCCTACACCCACTGTTTTTTGCATATTCTACTGCATGAATTACATTTGCAGAATTACCGCTGCCTGATATTCCAATTACCAAATCTGTTTCTTTCAGTATGTCTCTTAACTGTTCCCGAAAGACTTCCTCATATGAAATATCATTTGCAATTGCCATCATGGTGGGGACATTGTCTGACAGGCAATGAAATCTATACTTCTTTCCTTTTGTTTCCGCTGAGGCACCTTTATTAAAATCACAGCAAATGTGGCTTGCCGTAGCCGCACTGCCACCATTTCCAAAAATATAAATGTCTGCATTTCGCTCTCTGGCTTCTTCCAATACCTTGATTACTTCATTGATTGCTTCAATATTCAGTTTTTGCAAGACTTCAATTTCTCTTCTTATATAAGAAGTAATCTCTTTTTTATAATCCATACGCTTTCTCCTTGCTTTCAAGCTTCTTTTTTTCTTACACAGTTTCTGATGATTCCAATGCACTTTTTATCAAACATCCCTACTGCTATCGCTGTAACTACAGTTCCTCCAAGAACCAATGCACTGTACAAAATGGAAAAGTCTATAAGCTGTTTTAACAGAATTATCCATAATCCCTGATAAAGATAAAACTCGTAATTATATTTGTATAAAAAGCTAATATCCCATGGTATTTTATTTATGTATTTGTCGGAAGATGTCAAAACCAGCGTAAAAAATATACACCCGAATATTTCACATAATATTCTTATCACATCCTGTTCTGTAGCATTGGAACAGAAAATAAACACTATCATCAAAACACTACTAAAGATTCCTGCGCCATGTCTGCTGTACAAAATCTCTTTCTTTTCCCTGCCTACCCCTAGCAGACATCCGAGGACAAAACATGGAGACGACACATACCTGTGTTCTCCGCTCCTCATAAATATCATAACAAGTATCCAGAAAAGAATGCCGACTGCAACCATCATGATTGCGCCCTTTATATTTCTTTTTCCAAGAATACGGAAAGCTATATAGTAAACCAGATAAAGAAATATAATAGCTATGACATACCATGAGTACTTTACTACTGCTCCACCAAAAAGGAATCTTTTTAAAGACCACATTTCTTCTGTATTATGGATAACTATTTTCACAATGAAATAAACTACATTTGCTACAAAAAACGGAAATATGATCTTTAGCATTCTGTTACTAAAAAAATGTTCTAAATAATATTCTTTATCCTGATAACTTTTTACCAGTCCATATCCGGAACAGAAAAAGAAAAATGCAACTGGATAATAACCCATAGGTACAAAAAATCGCAGCCACTGAACCCCCTGCTCTCCCAAATGATGTAAAAGAACACAAATTGCACAAAGTATTTGCAACCATTGGATACTTTTTTTACTTATATCTGCTTGTAGAAAATTCTTCATTCTTAGTACTTCCTATTTTTTTCCCAATTCCATGCATCCTGCAGTATTTGTCCTATTTCACTGTATTTTGGGTTCCAGCCAAGTACACTTTTTGCCTTTTCATTAGATGCCACCAACACAGCTGGATCACCTTTTCTCCTGTTTGCGATTACATATGGTACTTCCATTCCTGACACCTTTTTAAGTGCTTCTATCATTTCAAAAACGGTAAATCCCTGGTTACTTCCAAGATTAAAGTCATTGGATGCATCATGCTCCATAATCCATTTCAATCCCAAAAAATGTGCTTCTGCCAAATCAAGTACATGGATAAAATCTCGGATACAGCTTCCGTCTCGGGTATCATAATCATTACCGAACACCTTAAAAGGTTTCTGTGCTATTACCGCTTTGATCATAACCGGAATCAGATGAGTTTCTGGATTATGTGCTTCACCTAGTTCGCCTGTCTTGGAATCTCCTGCTGCACAAAAATAACGGAAGGCGCAATATTTCAGTCCATATGCTCTTTCATAGTCCGCCAGGAGTTTTTCTCCAATCAGTTTTGTTGTGCCATAAGGGTTGATTGGCAACTGTGGATGGTTCTCATCAATCGGAGTATATTGTGGTTCACCAAAGGTAGCTGCCGAAGAAGAAAATACAAAATGCTTTACTCCATTTGCAACACAAGCATCCAGCAGAATCTGCATATTCGTTACATTATTCTGATAATAGCGTGCCGGACGAATAACCGAATCTGGAACAGAAGCAAAGGCAGCGAAATGGATAACTGCATCAAAACAATGCTTTTTCATCAGCCCATCCAGCAATGTACAATCACCGAAGTTTCCCTGTACAAATTCACCACAGATAACCGCCTCTCGATGACCATCGCTGAGATCATCCAGGACAACCGTTTCAATGCCCAAGCTATTTAGATATTGATTTGTATGCGAGCCGATATATCCAGCTCCGCCAGTAATTAAAACTTTCATAAAGTATCCTCCTGATATTTATCTTTGTTTGCAAATTATATGTTGCTGCAAGTCCCACCTGCTTCATCATAAACCCCATCACTAAAATGCTGATCCATGAACGCATGGTCTACTTGCAAAATCTCATTGACAGCAAAAAGGAGACTCTGCGTTTTGATAGTTCGCACACCGTATTTTCGTCCTGCTTCCATATCACTGTCACTGTCACCTACCATCCATGAACTTTGCTTATCAATTTCAAACTCCCGTTCCGCCTGAAGGAAAAGACCAATATCCGGCTTTCTGCAGGTGCAGGTATTACTTTCATGCGGACATACATAAACCTTATGGATATATGCCCCGGTCTCAGCAAGTTCCCGGCACATTATTTCATGGATTTCATTTACTGCATCCATGCTCATTATTCCCCTGGCTACACCGCGTTGGTTTGTGACCACCAGAACGAGATAGCCTGCTTCATTTAACTTATGGATAGCTTCCGGTACTCCGGGAAGGAAACGGAATTCCATCCATGATTTGATATAGTCGTGTTCAGGAGCCTGCTGATTAATCAGACCATCTCGATCCAGAAAAACAGCTTTATACAAAATAAACCACTCGACTGCCATACATATCCGGCATGATATCAATTTGTCTCAGCCCGACAGCCTCCCGGACGCTGTTCTGATATTCCTCATCACAATAAAACAACAGAAATCCACCACCACCTGCACCTAGAAGTTTGCCCCCTACAGCTCCAGCACTCATAGCTGCATCATAGATCCTTGCAATCTCCGGATTGCTGATACCCCCAGCAAGGCTTTGCTTTTTTATCCATCCCTGGTGCAGCGACTCACCAAAACTTTTATCGAAGCCAACAGTGGACAGGGTGTGATACATATCTGCTGCCTGTTGTTTCATTTCATTTAGTACTTCAATTTTTTTACCGATATTCTGCTTCTGCTCACTCAATACTCCATCGGCACTCCGTGTAATTCCAGTATAGAATATCATCAGTTTATTACGCATCCGCATCATATCATTATCCGTTAACTCAATTCGATTGTAATTCACTGTATCATCTGTCATAAAACAAAAGTAATGGATACCGCCATAGGCTGCTGCATACTGATCTTGCTTTCCAATCGGGTGTCCAAGAATGTCTATTTCAATTTTACAGGCCAGTTCTGCCAAATCTCTGGCAGATAGTCGTTTTCCTGTATAGGTGAACAATGCATTGAGTACGCCCACTGTAAAACTGCTGGAGGAACCAAGTCCAGTTCCGGAAGGAATATCCGCAATCGAAGTAACTTCAATGCCACCGGTAATGCCTGCCAGATGCATAGCTTCACGTACTAAATCATGGTGCAGTTCGCTAACTTTCTCCACGATTTCTGTACTGGAGTAGCTCACACGGATTGCATTGTCAAACTTTTTGCTTACAGTTATATATATGTACTTGTTAATTGCCATGGATACCACAGCACCGCCATTAATACGATAGTAATCAGCCATATCTGTTCCTCCACCAGTAAAACTCACTCGCAGGGGCGTTCTAGTAATAATCATTTGTGCCACTCCTTTTTTGCTTTTTCATAATTCTCTAATGTGCCGATATCAAGTAAATAATCTGATATTTCCCAGCCATACATCTTCCCAACTAATTTTGGAAGGACATCTTTCCCAAAGTCCAACAGCCCTTGCGTTTTCGGAAGATAATGAAACAATTCCTGCCGGGCGATATAGATACCTGCATTTGCAAGATTGCTTTTGGGATACAATGGTTTTTCTTCAAATTCAATAATTTGTTTCGTGTCATCCAAAGCGGCAATGCCACACTGCTCTGGAATACCGGTATGAAAAAGTCCCATTGATAAAACTCCATTATGAGTTTTATGGAATTTCTGGAACGCTCCCAAATCTACATCTGTAAGGTTATCTGCATAGCAAATAAGAAATTCCTCATCATTGCCAATAAAACTGCGGTTCGCTGCGACCGTTCCGCCGCTGCCCAGCAGCGTCTCTTCAAAAAACTCTGTCACCATAGGAAACCCTACTTCGATATTCCAGCCGCTGATAAAATCACGAACTGATTCTGCAAGATAGTGGGTATTTACTAAAACCTCAGAAATTCCATGTTTTGCAAACAGCTCAAGCCACCACTCCATAAGTGCTTTTCCCTGTATAGGAATCAGACATTTTGGGACAGTGTTGGTTAATGGTCTCAGCCTTGTACCAAACCCTGCCGCAAGTAAGAATGCTTTCATTTTGCACCTTTCCCTTTCAATACGACCGATACGGTCATAAACATAATCTTAATATCTAACCAGATGGATTTATTTGCCGCATAATACAATTCCAACTGCTGACGTTGCCC
Organism: Clostridia bacterium; assembly: GCA_009929525.1. GTDB lineage: Bacteria > Bacillota > Clostridia > Lachnospirales > Lachnospiraceae > Oliverpabstia. The sequence goes on from SAAH01000035.1 coordinate 9,701, forward strand.
ACTTTCATATGTACTGTCACTGCGACCATTTACTTGCCAATACCCGGTGATGCCAGGCTTAGCTGTGAGCAGAAGATTGAATTCCTCATCGTTGTAATGATGTCGCTCGGATGCCACCACTGGACGAGGGCCAATTAAGCTCATATCGTTATGCAAAACAGAAAGTAGCTGCGGTAGTTCGTCAATGCTTGTCTTACGCAGGAATTTACCAATCTTTGTAATGCGTGGATCATCCTCCAATTTACAGGCTACCTTATATTCCTCAATCTGTTCTGGAGTTAACCATTGTTCCAAATTGTCAGCATCCATCACCATTGTCCTGAACTTGTACATCTTATATGTCTTATTATCTTTTCCAAGACAGATTCTCTCGTGAATCACCGGTCCTCCGTCATGGAGCTTTATTGCTATTGCCACTGGCAACGCAATCGGAATCGTCACAACAAGCCCAACCAGTGAAGCCGTAACATCAAAAACTCTTTTCACAGCCGAATATATCCATTTTTCTTTTTTTAAACCAACGGCTACTATCGTCGGTTCCAAAGTATCGTATTTGATTTCCTCTATCATCGACATACCCCTCAACCTTTATCTCCAGTTATAGTTTTAATGTACTTCAGCATCCCTCTTATTCATGCATTTTCGCTCTAGCAGATGCGTCTATGATGTACTTCTATCATATTGAACCATAACTGGAACACAATCTCTGCTGTTTCATCGTTGTCTGAAAATTCTCCTCTTGCCACTCTCGACGCAAAATTGAGAATTGTATCAAGCAACTGTATCAGTAGGATTTCAGTGTCTTCATCATTAGGCAACTTTCTAAGTTTCGACTTTACTCGCTCAATCAAACTTCGCTGTCTAGTTTTCTTTCTCTCCTCTGCATACACTGCAAAATATGAGGAATGATAAAAGCGAAGATAAAACTGGCTCTGTTCCAAATGTTCCATAAAATATTTCCAACAGCTCACAAAAAATAATCGGTAGCGAATTTCATACCTCATGCCTGCCTCAGTGAGAATAGGCAGCGCAGAGAGGATTTTTCTGCCAAACTCGTTGTCAACATAAGCAAAAGTCTGAAGCAGCATATTGTTCTTGCTTTTAAAAAGGCGAAATAAAGTTATTTCACTTGTTCCAGCCAACATGGCTACTTTCTTTGTGGTGGTGTTTTCTAGTCCATCCTCCGCCACTACGTGAATAGCTCCCTGCATTAATTTCTCACGCATTGTATTTCCCATCTGGCATAATCCTCTCTGGTAAATTACGATGTTAGTGATGACTTCATTCTGTAACAAATTATTACCAGACTTCGTCCCTTCATAGAACTTTCTGCTTGTTTTTCGCAGAGTTTGTTACTCTGCTAAAAAATTTGTGATAACCATTCCAATACAGGATATTTACAGGCTTTTTTAAGTTCCTAACTATTTAGGAAAGCAAGTTTGACACTAAACTTCGACTGCGGAAAATCATAATCCCACTGCTTCCAATTTAGTCATATTGCTACGCTTGAGTTCCATGGAAGAATGAACATAGCGTTCCAATGTAATGGTCGTATTAGCGTGTCCAAGAATTTCTGAAAGAGATTTGATTTCAAAACCAACCTCCACACATCTGGTCGCAAAGGTATGTCGAAGTGTATGAAAATGAACACCATCCAGTCCGCAGTCCTCTGTGTATTTTTGCATTCGATACTGCAAGGCACGAGGTTCCATAAATTTTTCTGCGCCAGTTAGAATATAAACACCTGGTTCCATATCTCTGTACCTTTTACATAAACTCTCCATATTTTTTGTCATGGGGATAGTTCGGACAGAGTTATCACTTTTAGGAGTACCGATAATCACTTTTGTTTTTGCTTCACTAGTGGCTGATGTATCACGGATTCTTTGCATCGTAGCCTGAATACGAATGGTTCGCTCCCGTAAAGATATGTCGTCCCAGTGAAGAGCACATAGTTCTCCTATACGTAATCCACTATTCAGTGCCAGCAGAACCCCTAGCTTGCAGTTATCCATATCTTCCAGGAGATAATCGACAAAACGTGTCTGTTCCTCTTGTGACAACACACGCATCTCTTTCTTTTTCTCCTTTGGATAGACAATCTCAATTTGTGGAAAAACCCCTGGTGTCTGTTTTGCAGTAAATTTCAGAATAGAGCGTAGTACTACTAGAATGTCCTTGACTGTTTTTGGGGAAAGTTTGCTCTCATCCAGAAGTTCCGACGTAAAACTCTCTATCAGACCAGTACTCATGCCTAGCGGAAAGCATTCTCCCAACTTTGGTTTGATGTGTTTCTCTAAAATCCCTTCATACTTAATATAGGTAGATTCCTTTACTTTGCTTTTCATGCATCGCAACCATTCATCACAGTAATATCCCAGTCTGTGCCTGGCTCCACTACTGGGAATTGGTTTGCCGTTTATGAGAGCAGCCTTTGCTTGTGTGACCTTTTCCTTTGCCTGCTTATAAGTCTTGCCATAACAAAACCCGTATTTAATTTTTCCGGACAGCTCATATCCTTTAATATACCGACCTTCCCAGCGTCCGTCCTTTCGTTTGAAGATGTTTTCTCCTTTTGCCATGTTTACATTGACCTCCTTCATTTAGTTTGCGGATATATACAATCGGAAAGATACTGCCATTCCGACGGCTCATTTGACTGCGATGGAACAGTCAATAATGCCCTATCAGTGTTGAATTAAGGTTTATCATTTCCTTGATATGGAAAATGAAAGCTAATTTAGTCGAAAAAGCAAAAAATATAGTGCAAAACTATTGAAAATCTACATGGTTAATGATAGAATTATGGGGATTCCAGATTTCGGATTCGTCATAGAGTAACAAACTCTGCGAAATAGCAAGTGGCTATCATGCCTCTTTCAGATACAAAATGCCTTTTGTGAATATGTATTCTACGAACTTGTTTAAAACAACGGAAGACATTGAATAACAAAGAAACAGACAGGGAGCGCCTTTATAATCAAAGGTTGTTCCCTTGTTTTGTTGTAGATATCGAATCAAAAGATAGTTCCCCAGATATACATCGATTTTTTCAGCATATGCTTAATGATTTGTAAATTATGTTCCGATGTATATGCTACAGCATTGAATTTTCTCCCTCTTACTTATCCAATTTAGAGCCTAAAAAAAACAAGCTATCTATTTAATTCGGTGTAGAGAACATCGCATCAGAATGTAAATTACAGCCTGGTACAAAGAATGTCTTTTGAAAGCTAAAAAAGATCTCACAGAGACTAATTTGTATTGTATTATGGTAGAAAAATATTATGGTACATCCAGAAAAGAGGCGTATGAATAAACATGGAAAAGAAAAAGTTAGTGGAAAAAAGATTGAAAGAACTCTCAATCAAAGAGGGGATGACAGAAACTGAAATCCGCACCAAAATAGCCTATGCTATCTCCATGGCACTAAAAAGCAATGATCCCAGCATCCAGAATTTCTGGCGCAAAATCCCTGGCACGGGCGATGCACCAGATATCGAGGAAATAACGGATTATCTGATATTACACATAGATGAATAAAAAAAGACAACTACCCATTTAGATAGCTGTCCTGTCCAAGCAGCATTTGTTCTACCATATGCAAGGCAAATTCTACTTCCTTACTACTGCGTTCCACAGTCATAAAGATAAACCGATCCATATAATTCTCGCAATCTGACCCATGGATCAGTGAAAGCGGAGTGGACTCTAATGCCTGTACGATACGCAGATAGGTATCAAGGCTCATGGCACGTCTGGCATTCTCCACACTTTTTATGGTATCTATTGACAGATCAGCTTTCTCCGCAAGCTGTATCTGGGAGATGCCCAGACGTTTCCGTTCAGTCCGCATGTTAACAGCAATCATCTTGTATATCTTATCTTTGTTACACATATATCGTCGTATCCTTTCTGGCTATTAAAGTATAGCAGAAAAAATATCACTTTCTACGAACATGTAACAGAAAAGCACCTATCTGTAATGTTTTGTGGTCAAACGTCCCACCACCATAAAGATGGCAACCAACAAAATACTGATGTATCCGGCATAAAAATACCGATAGGCTCCTAAACAATATAAGCCTACCAGAACACACCCTTCTAATCCCACGATGAACTGGCTAATCCCTTTATAGTGCTCATACTCATCATCATCCAGGCGCTTATTCTCACTCTCCACAGGACATAATACAAATACGATAACGACTGCAAAAACCCCGATTGCCATTAGGGCAGGCAATGGTATCGCATGAAAGACCCATTCATAAGTGTAAATAGGGATAAGAAGAATCAGATTAGAAATCAGATAACACAGCAGTTTGCTTTCCACATGTTTTCCACCGCTATAACTGCGCAACACTACATAAAAGAACAGAAAGACCAGAACCACGCCCAGTCTTTCTGTCAGTATTCCTATGAGAACGGCTGTCAGCAGATTTCCTGCTACGATTACACCTTGTTCCATTCCATAACGATACAGCTCTGCATCTTCTTTCTGGATCAATCCCCTATCCAACATTTTCTCACACAATTTCTCTGACGAATATCGGATAATGTTCATTTTCGCCTCCTTAGAATTTGCGAAGTTTCTTTGCATTTTTTGGTAGTTCATCCTGTCCAAAGACATACCAACAACAAGTGCTGACATTAGTTGCAGTGACCATAAGTGCAAGTGCCGCCATCGAAGATAATGCACCCGTGCTGAGTTTTTTCCATATAAAATTACTTTTTGACATTTATTTTGTCCTCCTTCTTGAATCTGAGGTCATTATATCAGCAAAAGGAAACTATTCTACTAAAGTGTAACCGATTGACATCTATCTGTAACGGATTGTCATTTTCTACCCCTGTGCTTCAATCCCATAGAGCATAACCGATACTTCAAAACTTTTTCCCTTATCCTGGAAATCAACAGTGCCATTATATTTTTCCACAACCTTACGAACACTGGAAATTCCTTTTCCATGCATGTACTGGTCTTCCTTTGTTGTACGCAGTCCTGCGTTTTTCTCCTGCTTGCTATTTGACAAGATCAGTATCAATTTTCCACTAATATATTTATTCTCTAATTTCAAAAACCGCTGTTCCTTTGGCAGTTTCTCGCAGGCTTCTATGGCATTGTCCAAAAGGTTACCGTACAAAACTCCAATATCTCCCAGTTCCAGTTTCATCTGCTTTGGTATCTGAATGACAATATCCTTTCGTATTTCTCTTTCTCTGGCAATTCCCAGTTTGACCTGCAGCACTGAATTTACCACTGGGTTTTCACAATAGATACGCCAATCCCGTTCTCCCATTTCTTTGCTAAGCAAATCCAGCTCCTGTTTCAATTGCTCGTTTTTTCCTTCATCTACCAACGAATAAAGACTCAGTAATTTATTCTTCATGTTATGCTTTAACGTGTAGACATAATCATTCCGTTCTTCTACTTCCATGTAGTACATTTCTTTGTACTTCATTTCTTCTCGATACATTTCATCTTCATATCGCTTTTGCAGCATCTGTGAAAATCGCTCCATCATATAAAGCATAAAATAATAGCTTAGCATACTTGCAACGATGATGCAGACACAAACAATCAGGCTCTGCTGTGTTCCCGCCTCCAGAGCCATATCCACCGTAAAGCAGCAGTTAAGAACAACAACTACCGGTACAACCAGTAATATACCAGCTATCTCTTTGGGAATCATAGAGAATCGAATGTGTTTTAAACGATACCCTTTGCAAAGAAGATAAATAAGATTACCACGCATAAAACCCGCCAATGCTATAACGAAGTAATACTTGTAAAGTTCATTCGGAGTTCCATCGTATTTCATAACACGAAGAAATACCAGAATCATCGGTTCTAATATAATTCCCAGTCCAACGAAAAGTGTCAAAAGTACAAGTTTCTTTTTTAAGGTTCCCTGAAAAAGAATCGTAATAATGACAAGCACACTCAGCAATGAAGATAGGTTCCAAATACGATTTTCAAATTGGTTCACAACCGTCCATCCCACAGCCAGAGACAGTACACAAACAACCATAGTCCCTTTTGACACCTTATGTTTCTTTAAAATCGTGTTCAGGTAGTACCAGTATATCCCCAAATCAAAGAGATTTAGTACAAGTTTTAAAACTATTTTCATAATCTTACACCAACCCCTTCATATAGTTCATGTGTTTTTCTTTCAGTGTCTGTTTCTGCGATCTGGCAATCAACAATCGTTCCTCGTTATCCAGTATCACCTCATCCTTATCTACTGCCCGAATATGTCCAAGATTCACAATATAGGAGACATGGATATGCGAAAACACAGCCTCGTTCAGCTGTTCCCAGATTTCATCCGTATTCATATTGGTCTTGTAATTTTCTGTCAGGGTATGTACGACTGCCTGACGACCTTTCTTCTCAATATAGAGAATGTCATCACAGCAGACACGAAATTGATTTTTTCGATACTGAAAGACAAAATCCTGTCTTGTCAGATTAAGATATGCTTTGGCTTTTTGTAACACGGCAGCCAATTTCTCCGTGGTAATCGGTTTTGAGATATAATCGAAGGTCACAACATCAAAAACCTCCATGACATAGTGTTCATAGCTGGTCAAAAAGACAAACAATGCCCTTGCATCTTCCCGGCGGATTTCCTCTGCAAGCTGTAATCCATTCATATCCGGCATCTCAATATCAAAGATATATAGATGGTATTTTTCATTCTGGGTTCTTCGGCACTTCAACAACTCTGCAGCGTCATAGAACACCTCGTACTCCAAATCATTGTCGGGCAATTCATCGAAGGCACACTCCAGTCTTTCCACATCAGTTCTGCTGTCATCGCAGATTGCAATTTTGAACATGGCACTTCCTCCTCAATCTGTAACGATCAGAAGAAGTAAGTCTATTGCATCTTTGCCAATCTGACAATGTATGCACCCACACGTTCCAAAAACCTGTCTCTTTGTTCCTTGCTGCAATTTGCTACATAATTGTCTACATCAAATTCCTGGTCTTTCTCTCCTGCAATCAAATAGGTGGAATCTATGCCATATTTCTGATACAGGATTAGGAATTTGTCTGCGGATATGCCTGTAGCCCCCAGTTCCAGCTTGCGGTAATGTTCTTCCGTCAGCTGAAGAGCTACAGCGAAATCTGCCTGCTTGTAGCCCAGGTTCATTCGTGCTTCCCTTAATCTTCTTCCAATCTGTATATTTACTGCTTTTCTTGCATTCTCCATGATTATTCACCTTTCATTTTATTCATCATACCAACGAAAGGGGTAATTCAACAGAGCATATTATGCCCGACTTTTCATCATTTTATAATCTATTACAGATTATTTTTAAACTTTTCCCTATGAAATAAGAAACCGGATGGCAAAGACTATGCTTCACCATCCGAATTCGTTTTTATTATATGAAATTATTCCTTTTCTGGCTTTTTATACCGTAATAAAAGCAAACCACCTACACAAAGAACCGAGAGTTCAAGGATGCTAATCCACAGCGTCAATGACGTTTCATCTCCCGTATTCACTGATGTGGCATCTGTTTTTGTTGTATCTGTTCCAGGAGAAGATGTTGGTTTTGTCGTTGGTTTCGTGGTTGGTTCTGTCGTTCCCGCATCCACAGCTTCTGCAATCACGTAGTAACTGTTGTGATTCATGTCAAAGGCAATCTCGTTTTTATTTACCTTGGTCTCCTTCTTAGTCACGGCCCCGTTCTCTGCCACATAACATACAATCGGGTTTTTATACCCCTTTTCCAGACGGATACTAATCGTCATTTTTGTATCGAGTTCAACTCGCTTTCCCTCGTTGTCCACAAAGTAAATATCATAGGGTTTTATGTTTGTGCCCCTTCCATTCATTGCATCTTCAATCAGCTTCCATGCTGCATCTTCTTTGGTTATGACTTCTATAATAAGCTGAATATTCTCAGGAAGTTCTTTCCCTTCTACCGTTATCACCGTATCATCATCCAGGGTCACTTCTGCTTTTCCGTCATTCACTGGCGCATGAGGGGGAACCTCCACCTCCAATGTCACATCACTCTTTCTCGAATCCTGCTCTGCCGCTGATACGGGAAAGACTGCCATGACAGTGAGTATCAGGCAGAGCAGTCCTGTCAGCATTCCTTTTTTTCTCACACCTTCACTTCCTCTCTGGTCTTTGTTTTACATTATTTTTTTAATTTCCTGCATCTGGAATATTCTCCAAGGAGGCACGAAATGTGATAACTGCCGTATAGGTTCCTGGTTTTACTGTATTCCATGTTGTTTGCGGAATAACTACAGACAATTGCTTGTTTTTTCCATTATCTGTGGAGGCTTCTGTATCGGTCACTTCCATCTTGGTAAAGTCAGCACCGTCACTTTGCAGTTGAAAAGAGAACGGTGATCTTCCTGTGCAAGTAAAATCAGTTTTACTTGCCGATACAACCACTTTCTTTGCAGTGTCGATATTCCCTTTCACGGTGATACTTCCTATATCAGTTTGCTCACTTCCAAATTCCACTTCCGGATTAACAGGAATCATTAAATTATAGACGGATTCCACTGTGGTTTTTACCGTAGTCGTCTCTGTCTTTTCACCATTTGCTGCCTGTGTTGTGGTTGGAGACATTACCATTCCAGTTAGAACTACTGCCAATAATACAGCCTTACCTATTTTTCTTTTCATCTGTCATATTCTCCTTTATCTTCACATCCATCAGTTAGTTGATATGCTGGCTTTAAACATCAGCGTACCTGTGTAGGTACCAGCCTCAATAACATCATTGTCCTCATCCGCATCTACTGGAGCTGAGAATACCAGCGTCTGTTTTTTCGTCTCAGATGTAATTACTCCTTCATAAGAACCAATCGTTACAGGATTAGCTAACGAAGCACCTGTTATTAGAATACCAGATGTACCATTTATTGCCGTAATCGTGGAGCTAACTTTTTTTCCATCCGACCGGCTCATTGTAACTTGATTTGTCGTGATCTTAATGTCCAATTGAGAACCATTGGCAATATTTGTCTCGCTCACACCAATTGTCTGTGTCCTTTCGCTAGCCATATCCAGAGAAACTTCAGAGGGAATACTCAATTCATAGGTATTTGCTACACTATATGTAACCGTAGTTGATTTGTCCTGATCAGGCTCTGCCGCATAAACTCCCATAGGCACCATACCCAATGCCATTGCTGCTGCACAAATTCCTGCTAATAATTTCTTTCTTCTCATATTCTTTATCCTCCCTTTTCTCTACTCAATGACATTGAGTGTAAATTCAATCTCTGATCCATTTAGTGGTGACTGGTTTTCATCCAGTGTAAAGCATTCATATTTCAGCACGGACTTTTCATATGTGCCTGCCGCCAGTGGTTCTGCCAACGCAAGATTATAGACCGCTTTGCCCGGCTTTACCAAGTTTGACTCCCATAATTTAGTTCCGTCTGCAAGCAGAATCGACATCTTAAAATAACAGTTGTTCTGTTCCGGATTATAGAGATTAACCTTCTGCTCTGTTACTCCTGCCTGCATATTCATCACATCAAATCCAGGGATATCTATCGTATCGGTGTTCTTCTCACCTGTATACTCTTCTTTGTTTCCCTCCCAGTCCTGAGCATCTTCTATCTTCTGTGGTTCTTTTTCCGGCTCCTGACTGCCGAACCAGTTATTCCAATTGATTCCTACAATCACCCCTGCAACCACCAATAGTATAACCGCCACGGCTCCAAGAAGCAGTTTAAATGATTTCTTCATAAGTCTTTCTCTCCTGTCTGTTTCGCTACTCAATCACTACCTTGAATACGAGTGTTCCGCTGTATTCACCTGCCTGAACAGATCCGCTTCCTTCTGCTTTCACAGGCGTGGCAAAGTTCAGCTTGTTGGAATCCGTTTGACCTTCCATGGCTGTCAAAATAATTTCTCCATTACTTACCGGATCTTCATTCTTATCCATTATTAATGTTTTGGCTTCACAAGATTTATCAGCTGTCGAAAGGATCAGATAGCCATCTGCTCCCAATGTAGCATTCTCACCGCTCACGGATACTTTCAAGGTTTTTTCCGCATCTAAAATTGACATTAGGATATTGTTTACCGAAATATCTGATGACTGCTCTTCATGCAATGGTATCTCACTCGGGATACTCAATGTATAGCTGCTTGTACCAGGCTTTACTGCCAGTGTGACTTCATTGCTTGTAATGTTGCCCGCCACGTTGGAGATATAACAGCGATACCGGTAGCTGTTACTGGTAAGCGCTGCCGCGTCTATGCGGTAGCTGGCGCTTGTTGCACTGCCGATGTTCTGCCAGCCGGTGCCGTCATTGACCTGCCACTGATAGCTCGGCGCGGGATCGCCTGTGGCCGCGACGGTAAAGGTCGCCGGTTGTCCCTCGGTCACAGTCTGATCTGTAGGCTGCGTGGTGATGCCCGGCAGGGTCGGTATTGGCTCATAGGTCGCCGTGACGGAAACTTCCCGGCTTGGCATACTAAATACTGCCGTTGCATGATACTTGTCGCCGCTGGTAAAGGTAAGATCGTCCGCGCCCGTCCACTCCTTAAAGCGCATTTCGGTGTCAGGCGGGTTCGCGCTGATCGTGACCGGGTCTCCCTCTTTATAATTTCCGCTGCCCGTACCATTTGTAACGGTCACGGCATAGGTCTTGCGCCAGACAGGGTAGAGCGTCGCGGCTTCATCTGCGGTCAGCTGCTCGACCGCGCCAACGCCCATCAAATTTTCTTCTGTCAGTGTCCAGCCGGTCTGGACGTAACCGTCCCTGGTCAGCGGGAGCGTCGTATCCACGGTGAACGCTACGTCCTGGATCTTGCTGCCTTGTGGCGGAACAGCACCGCCGGTGCTGCTGCCCGGATCGTAAGTGATGAGATATTCCTCCGTGTTGGAATAGCCTGCCTGGACCGCGTAGACCGTACCGTGGCTGCTGTCCAGCGTGGGATAAGTGTCTGCCGTACCGCTCAGATTCTGCCGCCAGACGAGCGTGCCGGTCAAAGCGCCGCTGCCCTCCGGGTACTTGTTATCCTGGTTTGGTGTTCCATTCGTGCTGGTGCTGTTCAGCAGCCACGCTACCTCGCCGCTTTTGAACTGGTCGGCGGTCTTGTAGGTGGTGCCGGTCAAGTCATCGGTTTCTTTGGTTCCCAGATAATAACAGTTAGAGATTGGGTAACTGGAGCTACCACTGCCTTCAATGGGACCAAATTGAGAATCTCCAACTACAGTGCCGGTTGCGTGGCAGTTGGTGATGCTGCCGTAGTTTATGCCAGCGATGCCACCCACATAAGTGTACCCTGCCACAGAAACCTCAGAAGTACAGTTGGCAATGCTACCGTGATTATATCCACACACCCCGCCTGCGTAGCTTGAAAAATCGACGGCGACACTACCACTGATAGTCACAAGCTTTATAACTGCACCACTTTCTGTACTTCCGAAAAGCCCTTGACGTCTACCTCCATTATTTATATACAGATTTGTGATTTTGTATCCTTGTCCATCAAATGTTCCTGAATATTCATGCTCATAACCGCCGATTGCTGTCCAAGAGGTTCCACCACTCACATTCGCACCACAGACGGCGGACAGGTCGATGTCGTTCATGAGCTTGGCGCAGATGGTCGTGCGGCCGTCGTTCACCTGCTGGGCAAACCACAGCAGCTCATTGGCGCTGGTAATCTCAAAAGCTTTTTCAACGCTGGTGCCGTCACCCTTTGCGGGTTGGGTAGCCTCAAAGTTGTTTATACCGTTCTCCGGCTGCGGCGGGGCATTCAGCAGGGCGTTTACCTCGTCACGAATGCTTTGCAACGCGGCATAGGAGGCCGCCACCGTTTCGTTGGTCTGCTGCTCCGGGGGCAGGGCTTCATACAGCTCCCCGGCGCTGGTTGCAAAGCCCTCCACCTTGTCGTATGCGGCATAGAACGCCGCTTCGGCGTCGCCGCCCGACCTGGGGTCTGCAACATAAGCCGCCGCTAACGCCAGAAGCAGATCCTTGTCCAGCACAGCCACCGCGTCCACAAACGCCTGCTGCGCGCCGGTCAGCGAAGCCGCCTCCGGGACGTTTGTAGGCGTTGCCGCCGTGCCGGTACAGAGGGCAAGGTCAGCGCCCGCCGCGCCGCAGACCGGGCAGTCGATGTTTACGCTGTCCTCCACACACTTAGTGGTGCAGGTACAGCTTGAATCAATAATTATTTCGTTTTCTTGTTCATCCACCTTTAGAGTCTCTGACTCATTCTGGAGAATAAGTTCTGTCTCTGGCTGATTGCAGATTTCACAGATATACCCGCAGGCATGACCTTCTATCGTCATAACATATCCACAGTCCTCTGCATGATTGATCGCACCATCTCCGTCCGTGTCGATACATTCTTTGTCACAGGGAACTCCTTCCACAGCTTTTACATATTCACACTCTGCCGTATGCTCATTATGATGTTTGCATATTCCTTCGGTATTATCTGCAGCTTTTGCTATTACTTGACCACTTCCTGCAAAGGAAGGTGTAGCAATCATCTGGAATACCAAAACTACAGTAAGTATACAGGACATTATGGTTTTTCTTTTTTTCATGGTCGGATTTCCCCCATTTCTTTTTTCTCATTTTGTTATGAAACAACAAAAGCAGCAACTCCTATGGTTTATTTCCATACGAATTGCTGCTTCAAATTTAGCAGAATATCAGGCTCCGAAAAAAGAGCGCAGTCAACGTGCTGTGCTGTGCTGTGCTGTGCTGTGCTGTGCTGTGCTGTGCTGTGCTGTGCTGTGCTGTGCTGTGCTGTGCAAATTTTACCGTTATACTGAGCATAATGTCAACTTCCTCTTCCCTTCAGATCAATATGTATAGATATTACCATATTTCACTATTTTTTTCATTTGTTTTGCGTGAAATTACTTCTCACAGCGCAGATGGAAATTGACCTTTCTCGCAAAGTCCTGTCAGCCCTTCAACAAAGAATTAACTTCTGCTTGAACAGCAGCATAATCGTAACCAGCCTGTGTCAGATTGGCTTTACGTTCATCACCATTCCCCCACTTTCCGGCAATAACCTCTTTTGCTACTTCTGCTATGGATTTCGAAACAGCAGATGATGAACCTGAAGACACTCCACATATAAAATGTCCATTTCTTCTATGAAATGGACATCCTCGTTCACTTCCTTAATTCTATGTTTTTTGGATGGTTCTTCTTGTTCAATTTGTATCTGTAGATAGATGACCGTTGTATGCTGTAAAAACACAGTAAATACCCCAAGAAAATATGAAATCCGGCTGGAAGTCTGACATGTAATACGATAGGAACCGACAACGATTGTCTGCCCTTCCCATATTTTCTCAGTCCTGTACTCCAATGGTGTGATTTTCCTTATTGCAACCGGCGGTACTTTTTTCCTGATTTCTTTCATGACCTGTACCCATCCCTTTTTCAGAATTGTCCCATATTGATAAAGAATCTTTTCTGCACATAACCCTTTTAATCTTTTGTTGTCGCCATAATGCAGATATCGGATAAGCAGCATGATGCTCCCGACACTCCATTCATCTCTTTTTTTGTTCTCCAATCAAAAATCCACTCTTTCTCCATTCCAATCCATTTTTTCCATCACAATAGGCCGAACTATATCACAACGCTTCATTGGTTGTCATAAATTCCGGCTGAATAATGTATTTGGAAAGGTTAATGCAGTATCCGAAGTATCACTCATTTCCCTTTGGTAATTTTTTGCTGAATTGTAGCATATCTTTATCATTTTCCATCTTTCGCTGCGTGAAATAACCTTCCACAGCGTAGAAGGAAATATTACTGGTTGAAATACCTACAAAAATCAGCTACTATTCTTATATAGTGTGTTGTGCAGGGAGACAAAGGAGGTCATTTATGCTGGTATTTCGTTATATATTCGGTTTTTTTATACAGCTGTTTCCTTATGCTTTTTTCTGCTGTTATCCCTTTTATGACCATTTCCGTATTGACCGAAAAAAGTCGATACTGAGCGTTTGTGCCGTTTGTATATTCATGTGCGTGATTTTTGTATGGTTTGGACTTTTTCCATTAGATATGTTTGAAGAATCGAGAAGCGATCTGATCTGTAATCTGATTTTTTATATCACTCTCTTGATTTTATTTATCTGCTATATCTTTTTGATACAGGCAGAACTGTTTCAGAAGGTTTTCGTATTCTTTATTGTCATGAGTTATGGTTTTCTGGTCATGGAATTTATCAATTTTCTTATCCAGATATTTGAGACAAAACGTGACCCGTATCTGTACTCTCCTGCTGGACTTTTGTTCCATTTACTGATTAATGCCCTGCTGTTTTATCCGGTCTTGAAGCTGATGCAGCGGATACGTTCTGCCGCTCTCAGCCCGCTGGGGCAAAAGACATGGATGCTGCTGTCTCTGGTTCCCGCCAGTTTTCTTCTAGTGGTCAGCCTCTGTCTGCAGCTTCCTAATGTATCCGGCATGGGCAGCACGGATATCCTGCATATTCTGGCGGTATCTGTTCTGTTTTATATGTTTTTTGTTTATCTGTGGATTTTCCGTGTGCTGGATCAGGAGCAAATTCGTTCCGAAGAAGCAGCTACTATGAAAGTCTCTCTGGACAATTACAGGAGAACTGCTGAGAATGTCAATGAGATACGCAAACTGCGCCATGAAATGTCTCATCACACTCAGGCGTTGTCTCTTTATTTCAAAGAACAGGATTATGACGGGGCAAGAGTTTATTTGGAGAAGATTACAGAAGAAATCTCCCATATGCCTGCCCTTGACTATACGCCACATACACTAATGAATTCTATTCTGACAGAATACAAATTACGAGCGGAGAAACTATCGGTACATACAGAGTATCAGATTGTAGTTCCTGCTCATATTTCTATTGATGATATTGACCTGTGCAGGCTTTTGACTAATCTTCTGGATAATGCTCTGGAAGCCTGTGAAGCATTAGAACCGGAGAAACGTTTTATTCAGCTTTCTATCCGTCTTAACGGAAAGTTCCTTTTCTTCTCCTGTGAAAATGCCTATGACAAAAATCGTATTAGATATGAGAACGGAGTATTCCTTTCCACAAAACCTTATTCCACTGAACTAAAGGGACTTCATGGATTTGGGATCCCAGTTATGAAAGAAATTACAGAAAAGTACAATGGTGCGTTTCAGACAATCCCTTCGTCTGACCGTTTCTGCACAGCAATCAACCTGTGTCTGAGCAGCCATAAACAATAGGAGGTCTTTGAATGTTTCAAATTGCTATATGTGACGATGAACCAGTCTTTCTTCGCCATGCTGCAGCCACAGTATCTGATATTATGGGCAGTCATGGCTTCGCTTGCAATGTCCTCACATTTTCCAACCCTGAGACTCTGCTTGAAAGTCTGAAACACAATATCCCTGATGTATTACTTCTTGATATTCTATTCGAGAAGGAAAATGGTATCCAGACTGCCCGTATCATAAGAGCACGGGGATTGGAACTCCCTATTATCTTTATTACAAGCAGCATGGACTATGTCCTGGATGGTTATACGGTAGAATCCGTAGGGTATCTGATAAAACCTCTGGACTATAAGAAAATGGAAGAAGCACTTCTGCGTGTTTATATGAAATTGGATAAAAAGACCTTGCTCCTGCAGACAGGTTCCAACGTTGTGCGCTTCTATCCAAATGATCTGCTTTATGCTGAGGTCTTTGACAAAACCATCACTCTGCATATGATGGACGGTCACACCATGCAGGCAACCATCCCCTTATCCGTGCTGATGGACCGACTGCCATCTAAACAGTTCATCCAGTGCCATCGGAGCTACATTGCATCCTTAAAAGAGATATCTTCCATCTGGCGGTATGGTATTGAACTGAGTTCTCATCAGAATATTCCGGTAAGTAAGACCTTTTATAAAGATGTGCAACAGGCCCTGTTGTTACGTGAACTGGATGCTCCGATAGTGTAGCCGGTGCATCCAGCTTTACTGTATAAAAAAGAAGTTGATTCACCATATTCTGGCATAATCAACTTCTTTTCTATTATCTATTTGCTCTCATATCATTTCTCTACTAAATACATCTGGCAATCGTTTCATACAGTTTCTTCGGGTCAATCGGCTTTGCCAGGTGTTCATTCATCCCTGCGGCTCTTGTCTGCTCCACATCCTCTTCATAAGCATTTGCCGTCATCGCCATGATTGGTATGGCTTTCGCATCTTGCCGCTCCATACTTCGTATCTCTTTTGCTGCGGTAAGTCCATCCATTACCGGCATACGGATATCCATGAGTATAGCATCCAGACTATTCTCTTCGGATTGTTCGAAATATTGTACTCCCTCTGCTCCATTGGACTTCCAGACTACTTCACATCCTACTTTTTCCAGCAGTTTCATTGTAATCTCAGCATTCAGAGGATGGTCTTCAACGAGCAGGATGTGACATCCGTTCAATTGCTGCATGGCATCACTGAGACCTTTTGCATTTTCATTAACATCCTGCTTGCCATCCTCTTTCTCCACCCGTTCAATGTCCAGACAAATGGTAAAGGTGGTTCCCACATTCTGTTCGCTTTCTACTGAAATCGTTCCACCCATCAGTTCCACCAGACTGCGGACAATGGATAGTCCCAATCCAGATCCCGTATACTGTGCAGACACTTGATTATACTCCTGTGAAAACGGTTGGAATATCTGCTGTTCCAAAAACTCTTTACTCATGCCTATTCCGGTATCACTGATGCGAAATTCATCGTGGGATATCCTATCCTCTCTTTCCTTACACTCATTGATTATTCGGATAGTGCCTCCTTCCGGTGTGAACTTGATCGCATTTGATAAAAGGTTGACGAATATCTGTTTCATACGAACAGGGTCAATCCGTACATAGCAGTCTAATGCCATGTTGATGTTTGTTATTTCCAGGTTTAAGTTCTTTTTTTGAATACTCGGCTGAATCATATCCACCATCGTATCCACCAGTGTCTGACAATGAACTACCTGTGGCTCCAATTTCATCTTACCGCTTTCCATGCGCTGGAAATCCAGGGTATCGTTAATCAAGCTGAGCAGATATCTGCCTGACTCCTGTATTTTTCGCATATTTTGCTTTAACACCTGAACATCATCCTCCTGTTCGGAAAGTGCTGTCAGTCCCAGTATTCCATTCATCGGAGTGCGCATATCATGGCTCATACGTGAGAAAAATTCTGTTTTGGTGCGGTTCGCATATTCTGCCGATTTTAATGCCTGTGCCAGTCTTTCCTTTTGCATCTTATCTTTGTTATAAGTATCTGTTACATCCTGCACCGCACAAAGTATGGTCTGTTTATCTGTCTCCAGATAGGCATACATTGTGCGCTTATAAAAGAGTTCTCCATCCTTTTGAAGTGCATACAAGGTCAAATGAATCGTCTGTTTCTCCAGGACTTCTTTGATATGTATCAAACTGTTTTCCCGGATCACATCTTCTATTTCATTTGGCAGACAATATTTTCTGGCATATGCTTCCACTCCTGCAACATTGTCGCACATATCTTGCTGAAACGTTACGATTTCCTCTAATCCATTATGAATCTTCGACTGGTTTTCTATAAAAGGAAGTGCTGCGCCTGTAGCGGCATCTATGGTCATGATGGCTTCATAGTCAGTCGTGACCAGTGTATTTACAATCTGCTCTGTACGAACCGCTGATGTGATATCCTTTATGACAACAATAGCCTCCACATCCTTTGTATAAGGATTGTCAAGAAATTCAAAATCACTTTCCAGCCATCTGGTTGTCTCTTTCAAATGATGCCGGATGGAAACACGTTGTTTACCATGGCTGTACGTCTCGAGCATCGCATGATGATCTCGGACAACTTGAAATTCTATCTTCTCCGCTTCATTCAGTGCATTCTTACGAATGGCCCGGAGCGATTCATCCACCGTTTTAGCATTCGCAATCTCGGTCAGTTCTTCCATAGGTTTACAATCTATTTTCGTTATGCTATTTCTAGTAAGATTGTAAAGAGCAGTCACCAGTGTATTTTTAATCAGCTGTTTTTTTAGTTTAATCTGATCTTCGTAAGCCTGCTCTTTTTCTTTTTGCTCTGTGATATCAATGGAAGTCCCTACCGCTTCAATTAATTCTCCTCTTCGATTAAAGACAGGTGTATAGATGATTCTCTTCCAGCAATATTTCGTTTTTTCTTTATTTAGAATACGAATTTCTGCTTCCCGTCTTTCTCCTTTGAACACATCTGTGTATACTTCCCTGCAAATCTGTACGGTTTCTTCTGGCATTTTTCCTATCTGGATCAACTCCGTCATGACATCTTCCAGTTTCTTATCTTCCCTTTCATTTGCCACTCCATATGGAAATGTAATCCGGTGTTTTTTGATATCCAGTTTCCATGCAGATACTTTGGCATTTTGAAGTGCTTCATTCAATACCACACCATTACTCTTTAATTCCTGCTGTGTTCTCATGAACTCGTCAAAATCGGAAAAACTGCAATATAGATGTGTGGTTCCTTTTGTCCGTCCCACTACAGCCCCGACAAGCCGCACCCAGGTATACTTTTGATTTCCATTCAGTACACGGAAATGGATATCTATCATGTTCTCTCCGTCTCTTACTTTTCCGATTGCATCATTGATAATCGGTAAATCCTCCTGCTTGACAGCTTTGACCACCTGGTCACCCCAGTATTGCGTTCTTGCTTCTCTAGTATCTCCAATCATCTGGTAATATGCTTTGTTCGTAAATGTTGCCTTAACCTGTTCCCCGGTTATCTCATAAATCACAATGCCACCTGGCACACGATCGATGATTTTCTGAAGCTGTTGATGATTGTCCCACATAGCTGTCTCATCTGTCAGATAACAGATATAAGAATCCTGCCCACTCCAGCAGACACTTTTTGCCCATACATGCAGATATTTTCCTGTCAAACTGGTTTTGTGAAATTCAGAATATCTTTCATTTGATAACTGATTTAATTCATCTGGTGTGAACAATATCTCACTCTCTGATAATACATCAAAAAGCACCTTTCCCATGACTTCTTTTCCTTCGGGTAAACGATACAATCTCATCCATGCAGCATTTACGAAGATTACTTTTCTTGTATGCTTTTCTGCGATATAGATTGCCGTGTTGGAATTAGCCACGATGCTTTTGTAAAGCAAAGTCTCATCTGTCGGCTTAGCAGGCACAGCATAGTGCGCATAAGCAGGAATACCGTTCCATTCTATTTTCTTTCCTACTATATGATATACATTTCCATTCACAGGCAGTGTGATATCCTGATCCAGTTTCTGCTTCATCTCCTCCTTTTTACAAAAACAGCATGGAGTCTGCTGTTGCATCAGACATTCATGGCACTTTTTTCCAATCAGTTCTTTTGCTTCTGCACCGAATAGTGTCTTTGCTTCCTCATTGACATATAGCAGCTCATCGGTATCAACCGTACATACAAAGACAGCACAGGATGCTCCTTCAATCAGTTGACTAAGAGAATCGTTGTTCACCTCTGATAGAACTCCAGCCGGTCTGTTCCGTATTTCTTTCATATGATTATCTTTGTTCTTTTTAACTCCCTCATTGACTGGGAATTGGGTGTTCATCTCTTCACGGATCATTTGCATGTTCCTCCCTTGTATCTGCTTTTCTGGTAGCACATCTTGTTGCTCCTAAGTTATAGATAGTAGTCGTGCATCCATCAAATTATATCTTTTGCGAAAAATGGACTAATACTAGTCCCATTATAGCATTATTTGAAGTTATTATAAAGAAGAAAAGGACTGAAACTGGTTCTATTTTATAGTATTGGAAGGATGTTCATGGAAGTAAACGAGCAAAAGATAAAGCAAAACGGTATTGATATCGGTGGAAACATACGTCGGATACGTTTAGATCGAGGAATCGGTCAGACGGCTTTGGTGCGAAAGCTGCAGCTTTGTAATATATCTATCACCAGAGAGACTCTTGTAAAAATAGAAAGTGGCATCCAGCACATCACTGGAAGTCAACTGCGCGGCATCCGGGACTGTCTGGATACCACCTACGATGAACTATTAAAGTAAATTCGAGCCACATCCGCTGGGCATATACATAGTAATCCCCAAAATCATACCCTAAAGTACGCATTCTAAAAAGGATGATAATACCCCCAGTACATGAAGGTTCACCATCCTTTTTTTGCGTGTATTCTATTCGATTATACCTAATGTATCTCCGCTTTCCTTCTCCTGCCTATTTATTGCACAGTAAATACCATCTTGTATCTAAGCTTTTTTTATATGGTCTGAATCCCAAATTGAAGTAATGTCCATACTGCCCGAAAGATATACCATACTACCACCAAACCACCGATAACCGCTCCTACGATGATATTGATACATAATACACCCAGCCCACCACCGATATCATAATTCCTCGGTATGATCCAAAGGCACATTCTATGTATCCCGAATGGAATACCTATCCCCATCCAGATTTGCCATGCTTCTGTGTATCCGTTCATGTTGCAGAACGTATATACCAGCCATGACCATATGGCTATGAGTGCCACTGGTAAAATAGCTTTTCTCACTGCATATCCTAAAGTCATAAGTTATGCCCCTCCTCTTCATCTTGCATCTTATGCTGTATCTTATCATTGATTATCAAATCTTTCAAATACTTTCCTTTCTCCTCCTGTTGCTCAAACTATGCTTTAACTTCTATATGACCAGACTACACTCTGATCAGTGCTCCTTTCCTTGCTTTCCTCGTGATTTCATTGTCTATTTTCGGTCAAAAAAATAAGACTAACAGGCTTGAACCCCTTGATTTTACTAGGTTTATTCCTTGTTAGTCCTATTATTGCACAAGCATCCAAAAGTATGATCGGGGCATCCTTTAGGAATGCTCTTGCAATAGATATTCTCTGACGCTCACCACCCGATAATTCCGAACCATTTTCACCGATCATAGTATGCCACCCATTTGCCAGCTTTTCTGCAAATTCATCACAATGTGCCAGTTTTGCTGCAGCTATGACTTCTTCATCCGTCGCGTCTTTTCTACCGATGCGAATATTTTCCATTATCGTATTGTTAAACAAAGTAACATCTTGGAATACAATGGCATACAAGGACATCAGTGTTTCCGGATCAGTCTTTGACACGTCCATGCCGCCAACCGTAATTTTTCCTGCTGAAATGTCCCAGAACCTGGCTGCTAATCTGGAAACCGTAGTTTTTCCGCCGCCGGATGGTCCGATCAATGCCGTTACCTCTCCTTGCTTCGCTGTAAATGATACGTCTTTCAAGACTGTCTCTTCTCCATTGTAAGTAAATCCTACATGATCAAACTTGATATCATTACCCACATTACTCAAGTGGCTGTCACCGTTTTGCGTCTCATGAAATAAGATTTCGTCCATACGCCCACAGTTAATGTCAGCAGAGATAATAGCTGCCAGATTTTGCAATGCCATCTGCAGTGGATCATATAACCTGGAAACTAATAGCAGAAACATAAAGAAAGTCAAGACGTCCAGAGAACCATCAACCAGTAACACGCTGCCAACCAAAGCGACGGAAGCAATGCCCAGTTTTAAAATCATCTGTGCAGACACTACAAAGGCTGCTGTGGTCAGTTCATTAAATATAGCATGATGTTCCACGGCCTTTATTTTACCGTCCAATCCCTTTAAGTAATTGGTACTGGCATTATTTGCCCGAAGATCACGCACTGTTTCCAGGCACTCCTGCATACCATCCGCACACGCCATCTTCAGATCCATCTGTTTACTTCCTATATGATGCTGTACGCTTCTGGAAAAGAATACAATAAGAAATGCTACGGGGAGTACCCATAATGCTGCAATGGCCATCCTCCAGTCAAAAAAGAATAGACTGACAGCAACCAGACAAGTGGAAATCATGGAACCAATCAGTGCCGGGATCCAATGGGAAGATGCTGTCTCAATGTATGCACAATCTGCCATAATGGTACTTGTCAGATCCGACAAATCCTTCTTACCAAAGAATGACAATGGGATCTTTCTCAGTTTTTCTGCCAATGCTGTTCGCCTTACCCCACTTTCTACATAGGTAGAAAAATATGTCGCATTGTATTGAATATAGGTAGTAACGGCAATAAGCACTAAACAGATTAAACATCCAACAACATAAAACATTGCTCGTCCTGATCCAATGTTTCCTTTCATGCAATCCCCTACCAGAAAATACAAAAGCCCTACGGGTATCATTAAAACAATATCGGATAAAGTAACGGATACAAAAGCCTTCACCATATCCTTTGCTCCTTTTTCTGATAAGGCATATTTATGCTGCAGTTTTTCAATCAAATTCATATTATGCACCTACCTTCCATTTTACAGAATTGTTATATTCCTTCCACATATGCGCATACAGTCCATTTTTCTCCACCAATTCATGGTGACTTCCCTCTTCACATATGGTTCCTTCTTTAATCACAAATATCTTGTCTGCTCCCGTTACGGTGGTCAGTCGATGGGCTATCATTATTGTCGTCTTCCCTTTGGATAACTTTGCAAATGCCTTCTGTACCTTTTCTTCATTATCCGGATCTGCGAATGCTGTGGCTTCGTCCAGAATTAGTATAGGGGCATTCTTTAACATAGCTCTTGCAATGGAAAGACGCTGCGCTTCGCCGCCTGAAACGTAAGTTCCTGTAGTTCCGATAACGGTATCCACTCCTTGGGGAAGTTTCGCAAGAATGTCCTCACATTGGGCATCCTGGAGAGCCTGCATAGCCTCTGCTCTGGTCGCTTCCGGTCGTCCCATCCTTACATTGTCCAGAATGGACATCTTCAATAATTTGCTATCCTGAAATACAAAAGACACGGTATCCATAAGTTTCTGACTGGAAATATCCCGCACATCCACATCTCCTATCAGCACTTTTCCTTCCGTCACATCCCAAGATCTTGCCATAAGACTGGCTAATGTTGTCTTTCCTCCACCTGAAGGTCCCACAAAAGCAACTTGCTCGCCCTCATGAATCTTAAGATCAACATGGGAGACTGCATCCTGACCGGCATCTGGATATCGAAAGGATACGTCATTAAGTGAGATGGAATAATCTTTTGGTGTCAGACCCTCCTTCGCCTCCTGCATAGGTTCCCTGTTTACAATACTGTCAATTCGTTTTAATGCATCTTCCACAACCATCAGGTCTTCGCTGGAAAACATGATCTTGTTCAAGGTAACGGTTATCACAGGTGTTACAATAATGTAAAACAAAAGATTCAATAAGAATTCATTGCTCACACCATCGGCAGAAAACTAAAATGTTGCTGCTATCAAAATGGCAAATATGGCATTGATCGCAGTGGTATAAAGTACCATGGGCATACGCAGATCCTTTGTGTAAGAGATAACCCATTTCTCGTAGTTATCAATAGCCACCTTGAAGCGCTTGAATGAAAACACAGACTGACCAAATGTTTTTACCACTGGGATTCCCCTCACATATTCCACCGCTTCATTTGACATATCCTCCAGAGAATTCTGATACTCCTGCATTTTCAACTTCATATTGGTTCCCGTCATCATTCCCATAATCACAAATGCAAGAATGACCGGAATCAGACTCAAAAGACCCAATCTCCAATCAAAAGCAAGCAGTAATACCAGAAGTCCGAACGGGGTAGCCAACGCTACTGCCCGGTCCGGCAGCTGATGTGCCAGATAGGTCTCTGTTGCTGCACTGGAATCGCTGACGATCTTACGAATCTTACCACTACCTTCTGTTTCCAGAAAGCCCAGTGGTAATTTCATAATGTGGTGCATGGTTTCTATACGCATATTCGCCTGTACGCGAAAAGCTGCAATATGGGAGCACATCAGCGCGCATATATAAATAAACATAGCAAATACCGCAAATCCTACTGCCATCCAACCATAATAACCCAGATTTTGAGCCTTAGAAAAATCAGGTGCTGCGTTTAACACCTCCTGAATAATTTTCCAAATACAATAAAATGGTATCAGTGCTGTGAACGCACTGACTGCTGACAATATCCATGAAGCTATGGTCAGATACTTAAAGTTTCCCGCATAGATCAACAACCTCTGTAAGGCGCTTTCTTTTTTGATATTCATGTTTGTTTCCCCTTTCTTTTGTTAGTTTTCACTAACTCACATTTAAAAATTATAGGGCTTACTGCCCCATAATTCTCATCCATCCTGCAGTATAAAATGCCTGCATTTCTTTCAGATACTCCACTGCCTTATCAAGTGGCATTTCGTGTATGATCATTTCAAAAAAAGTATTGAACATCCCGGTAATCAGCATATGTTTCAACTGGTCATCTATCTGCGGTGAAGAGTTCCCGATTGCTGCAAGTACTTTTAAATAATCATTTGTTCCCTTTATTTCAATTTGTACTATCTCATCAATCAGATTAGAAAACTGTGTTCCATCTGAATGACATAAAATCAACTTGAACTCGCTCAAATGATCATACGCATACAGCAGCATGTCATGCATACATTCCCCAGAAGTACTGCTCAGATTATTTGGCTGTTCATCCGGCGGCAAGTCTGCAAACTCCCGCTGGGCCTCACGAAACCGATCAATAAAATAATGATAATGTTTTCCCACAAGAGCATCAAATAATGCCTCCTTGCTATTATAGTAACCGTAAAAAGCCCCCGTCGTAACTCCGGCAGTTTTTACAATATTCCGTAAAGAGGCAGATTTAAATCCCTTTTCAAGAAACTCCTGCATTGCTGCAGATAAAATCAAATTCAATGTGGATTGTTCTTCTTCATACATGTAATTGTCTCCTATATAACGGTGTTATATAACACCGTTATATATTATATCTTATCTTTCATTTTGTCAATAGTTTTTCATTTTATAAAAAAAATAAGACCCGCTATATTAGCGGGTCTTTTGACAGGGGATGAGGGATTCGAACCCCCATCGACGGTTTTGGAGACCGGTGCTCTACCATTGAACT
>SAAH01000286.1 GCA_009929525.1 Clostridia bacterium
AGGAGCAGGAGGAAATTTCCGCTGAGCTATAGCTGAGCGTAGCTGAGCAATCGCTGAGCAGTCGTAAAGGCAGTCAAACGATCGTAAGGGCGAAGAACCTGCCCCTCTCCGTCGTCCCCGGACGCATTTTAACGGGGAACCAGCGTCTTTGAATTAAGTCTCTGACTGACTTTTTGATTATAGCAACCGCTTCACTATTGCTTCACCACAGCTCACGCGACCGTATTTATCGCAGTTTCACCATTGTAAACGCCGCTTACATATTGCTAATTTCCGTATATTTTACAAATATACTTAAATGACATACAATATAAGTATGTTTGTAAAAGAGGTGATAATCGTGGATCATCCTGAAAAGCTGAAAAAACTAATTCAGAAGCAACACGGGACAGTTCTAAGTTCGGATCTTGATAGAAATGAGATCCCCAGAGTTTACCTGCGGAAGATGCTGTCAGAGGGGCAGCTTGAAAGAGTAGGCAGGGGTGTTTATGTGTCAGTTGATTCCATTGAGGATGAAATGTATTTCATGCAAACTAAATATCCGAAGCTGATCTACTCTCATGAAACAGCCCTATATTTGCATGGCCTTTCGGATAGGGCTCCCTTTCAATATTCAGCCTCTGTTCCAAGTGGATATAAAGTGGTTGGTAATGTGGCTGACCGGTTCAAAATCTACTACGTCAAGAAAGAACTTCATGAACAGGGAGTAGAAACTGTTAAAAGCGCCCATGGCAATCCGATCAGGACCTATATTCTTGAAAGAACGATCTGTGATTTGATCAGAAGCAGAAACCGGATCGATGTCCAGATCCTGAATGACGCAGTAAAACGATTTGTGAAAATAAAATCGGCGGATTACTCGATCCTCATGGATCATGCAAAAAAACTTAGGGTTGAAACTGTTTTAAAAAATTATTTGGAGGCATTGCTATGAACGGAGAAGCTATGAGCCTGAAGGCAAAAATAAGAAATTTAGCCAAAAAGAAAGATATGTCCGCTCAGGTAGTGCTTCAAAACTATATGTTTGAACGGTTTCTGGAAAGACTTTCCAAATCAGCATACAGGGATAAATTCATCCTTAAGGGCGGGATCCTTATTGCTGCACTTGTTGGTATAGATAATCGGTCAACAATGGACATGGACACTACTATCAAAAATTATCCCATTAATGTTGGATCGCTGACAAAAGCGATCAAGGAAATTTGCAGTATTAATGTTGAAGATGGCGTAAGTTTTTCCTTTTTGAACATTGAAGCCATTCGAGATGATGATGATTATGGCGGTTATCGGGTGAGTATTGTTTCTGAATTTGATACTATCACGACTCCTATGCAGATCGATATCACAACAGGTGACGTTATTACGCCAAAAGAAATTCTATATTTGTTCAAGATGATTTTCAAAGAAGGCAGCATTGGCATCTGGACTTATAACATT
>SAAH01000156.1 GCA_009929525.1 Clostridia bacterium
TCTCTTCTATGAGACTAAATGCACAGGTGCAATATTTGCCACTGACCATTTCTCTAAAATTCGAGGAATTTGTCGATAGCGACATTCCCCCTCTTTTCATCATACGGAGCATTCTAGGTTCTAATCTTCATGATATTTGTTGTATTGCTCGAAGAAATATTTGCCAACAATGCGAACATAATTATGCATGTATCTATGCCCAGGTTTTCGATACTATTATTGACAAAGAAAATCATGTTGTCCGAGGACGAGAGCGAGCTCCTCATCCTTTTACCATTTCAGTTGAAGACTGGAATAAACCTGTGTTAAATTCGCTCACATTTACTATCGTACTTTTCGGAAATGCCATTGAATATGCCTCCTATATCTTGGGTGCTTTTCAACGAGGCCAGGATCGGGGATATGGGAAGCGGAGAGTGCCATACTCCTTAGTATCGGTTACCTCAGCTGGAAAAGAGTTGCTTGCTTCCCAGGAGGATTTTTCGTTTCAACAGTCTGTTCAAGTATGGAAACCTTCCGTTTCATTGCAAGATAATCAGTACGTCGGAAGTGTATTGCTTAAACTCAAGAGCCCCCTTCGGTTCAAGGAAAAGGGTTCTTATACTGATACCTTTACGTCCTATTCAATACTCACTTGTTTTCAACGTCGTATGGAAACGCTTTGCCTGCTTTATGGTCTTGTGCAGGAACGTATTGAAATTCAACCGCAATTTGAGGTTGCTGTACAAAATATTGTTTGGAGAGATTATCCCCATTACTCAGCTCGTCAACGCACTCGTATGTATCTAGGTGGTGTAATGGGAGATTTGGAACTTGTCGGAGAGTTCTCAGCATATGAACTGGATCTGTTTTCCTTTTGTGAACTATTTCAAGCTGGCAAGAATACCAGTTTTGGCTTTGGCAAGCTGTCTGTTTGGAGGCAGTTTCAGCAAAGAGGAGGAGTCGTATGATAACTGCTGCAATGCAGGAAATAGTGCTGGCAGGGCTTCTGCATGACATCGGGAAATTCGCTCAACGTGCAGGAAAATCCGAGTATAAGCAGAAGGAAATGGAAGGAATGCTCTGTCGGCTGACCCCAAAAGGCCATTACTCTCATCAGCATGTTCTGTATACCATGGGTTATCTAGAATCAGTGAAGGATTGCTTTCCGGATACAATCCACGTCCAACGAATGATTAACTTGGCTGCTTACCATCATAATCCCGCTGAGGACTATCATCATATAATAACGATTGCAGATCGGTTGAGTAGCGGTATGGATAGAAGGACTGATAAGGAACTTGAATATGAGATCCTTGGGAAATTCTACGAACAACCCATGCTAAATATTGCTTCAACGCTGAGGATTAAAGAGAATGACTTCTCTGAATCTGAAAAAAATGAGACGGCATATCTTCCCATTGCACCATTCGATGGCAAAACTCTCGTTCGTGCTGGTGGGAGTAAGCTATCCAAGCAAGACTATGAACGGCAATGGGTTCTATTCGAAAAAGATTTTCTGAAATTGAAAGGTCTTTGCTTTGACAATTTTATTTCTTCCTTACTTACCCTGTTGGAGCGTTACACTTGGTGTATTCCTTCTTCAACAGTTGATGATCCGGATATCAGCTTATTTCACCATGCCAAGACAACAGCTGCTTTTGCGGCATGTATCCACCAGTACGCAGAGAGTAAGACCGATTGGAGAGACTTGGTCGAGAAAGAAGTCCCGTATGTCTTTTTGCAAGGTGACATGTCCGGGATTCAGAAGTATATATTTGATCTTCCTGTCCCCAAATATAATGCGAAACTACTTCGGGCAAGAAGTTTTCAGGTCTGGGCGCTTAGCCTTGCCTTCGCAAGGCATCTTGTTGCACGTTTTAATGTTTCTGAAGCAAATATCATCACGTTTGCTGGTGGACGGTTTTTATTGCTCTTGCCAAATTCTCAAAGCTATGAAGCGATTGTGGAAGCAATTCAAACAGAATTGGATAGCTACATGCTTAAGGAATTCTCTGCAAGACTTTCTTGTATCGTTTCGAGTACTCCAATTAAGAATCCCTCTGATTTAATCCAAACCAATGGCGTACAATTGCAGTTTAGGATGCAAAATCATGATGCGCTCCAAAAGATGAAAAAGTTCCAACATGGACTTCATACCTATGGTCATGTATTGGAACAAAACTATATTGCTCTGCAGAAGTATGGATCTTGTCCTCTATGTGAAGTAAATCCTGCCACTGAGAGTTCTGGCCATTGTAAGAGCTGCGACGATATGCTGGGCATTGGAAGTTCTCTAATGAAGGCTAAGCGAATATTGCTCAAGGCAGATACATTGCAGCCATTCGGGAAAATGGTACGAATAGTCTCAGGTGAGTTCAATGGCTATGGCTACACCAACCGAGTTTATGAACCAGGTCTACCTATGATTTCGCTCCCGTATCTTGCCCCATTTCGCGGAGATGAAGAAAGCGGATTGCTTACATTTGAGGAAATTGCCCAAGACCTAGGAACCAGAGTGTCCAAGAAGCTTGCCATGTTTAAAGCGGATATTGACAATTTGGGACTGCTTTTTGGTTCCTCTCTGGGTGACCGTTGGTCATTGTCGCGTTATGCGGACTTGAGCTATCAATTCCAACAGTTTTTCTCAGCATTCCTAGCTCAGATGATTGCAGAGAACGAAACCTATCAGAAAAGCATCTATGTAGTGTTTTCTGGAGGAGATGATTTATGCATCCTAGGACCTTGGGATGTGGTAATGGAGTTCGCGTTGGATTTCAGAAAGCAACTTGACAAGTTCACGAACAACAATAAGGCGGTCACGCTATCCGGAGGGATTGTTCTGGCCTCAAGTACTCTTCCTGTTCGAAATCTTGCTGCAATGGCTGAGGAGACATTGGATGCATCAAAACATCGTGCAGAACGAGGGGTTACGGTTAAAGATGGGATCACCGTGTTTGGAGTAACCCAATCATGGCCGGATTATGCACAGGCAATCGAAGATGGGAAACAAATGCTCCAGTACATCAGAAAAAAAGCAGTTACCAAGGCAGCTGTCTACCAAATCATTGATTTCTCTCATCGTGCTGAACGGGTGGGATCAGGGAATCTTCGCGATTTGCTCTGGGCCAGTAATTATACCTATCAAATAAATCGGAATATTAAGGGCAATGAGACCAAGTTGTGGTTTGCCCGATTTGCAGCATCACCTGCAGCCATGATCAAGGCGCGGGTATCATCAAGTTATGCACTTTACCAAGTACGTGACAGAAACATGTAGGAAGGAGGTACCTAATGGCACAACCCAAACCAGAGAACCAGAACTCCAGCAGGGCACTGATTGGTGGATTTTATATCGCCGGCAGTGACGGGAAAAAGAAGGTAAAGCCCGAGTTATTCGATGCCAAAGCTCAAGAGATTGCAAATAGGTTCTACAAAGAAACTATTAACAGATTCAATCAGAGACCAGTGCAGGTAGGCATAAGTGGAACGCAGTTGAGACGAGTGTTTGATGAAGTTAAACGGTTTGATTACTTGCTTCAGCTCGACTCAGAATCTTGGGATGCCCAATTGCCTTACATCAAGATGATAAAATCAAAAATCCGATACACCATAGCCAGGATGACTAGGAATGAGAGAAACCAAGATGTTTTGGATTGTTATGCAGCATTGTCTTCCTTCCTAACAGAAGGCATCGATGCAATTCAGGAGCAACAGGATTATGAAATCTTTCTTGCGCTCTTTGAAGCTGTGTATGGGTTCTATTATGAACACGCTCCCAATAGAAGCTGATCGATACAAGGAGTAGCGGCATGGAATACAAACAAATAAAGCAAAAGAAAATCGTCGGAAGAATAGTTGTAAAAACCGGTCTGCACATTGGGGCGGGAAACGACAGGGTTGAGATCGGCGGGATGGATAATCCGATCATCCGTAACCCGTTGAATCGTGAACCCTATATTCCTGGGTCCTCAATCAAAGGGAAAATGCGCTCCTTGCTTGAATGGAAGCTTGGGAAGATTGTAACGGAAGGAAGAAGCGCCGGCCAACCTTGTTCATGCGGAAAATCCGGTTGCCCTATCTGTAGGGTATTCGGGAGTGCCAACAATTCAAGGGGTAACGATGAATCCTTGAATAAAGGTCCTACGCGTTTGATTGTCAGGGATGCGATGTTGTCGGAAGATGACCGTGTGCTGTTCAAGCAAGGCAAGTCGATTGTGGAAGAGAAGTCTGAAAACAGTTTGAACCGGATAACTGCAGAGGCAAATCCACGTCCTATTGAACGAGTGGTCCCCGGAGTCTCTTTCGATTTTGAAATGATTTATCGTGTGCTGGATATGGGTGATGGCGGCTCTACCGATGAAAAAATGTTCAAGGATGTAGTCCTGTCAGGTCTAAAGCTTCTTAGGGATGATTACCTTGGGGGCGGTGGATCACGGGGGAATGGCCAGATTGATTTTGAAGACTTGAAGGATGAAAACGGGAATTCCATCTCATTGTAATGCTTCTAAGAGGTTAATCCATGAAACTGTATAGAGTGCACATCGAACTTCTCTCGGCGATTAGGACACCACTTAAGGGCGACACCTTGTGGGGACATGTCGTTTGGGGGATAGCCAATCATGAAGGAGATGGAGCTGTTGCATCCTTTCTCGAAGCATGCAAAGCCGGCGAGCCACCGTTGGTTATCTCAAGTGCTTTTCCCAAAGGAATGCTCCCAAAACCTGTGATGAACGATCATGTTGAGTATGCTCTCCTGACTAAAAGCCAATATGCAGCCATCAAAGAGACAAAAAAGAGGACCTATATACCGAGCTTTCTTGAGACCGGTGATAATGATGGGGCTGGCCATGGGTATTTTGTCAGACAGACTCAGCTGCATAATACCATCAGCAGGTTGGATCTTACTGTTTCTGATGGAGGCTTGTATGCAACAGAATCGCTCTGGCCGCAATCAAAGGCCTTTTACAAGGAAAGACCAATCTTTGATGTGTATGTTGTCTCAAATGTGACTTCGGATAGGATTGTTGAGTATCTATCCTGGGCTTTTGAGAATGGGTACGGTGCTGACGCATCGATAGGCAAAGGGGTTGTAGTTGTCCATCCCGATATCGAGGAAGTGCCAGTTCCGTCACTTCTGGGAAAGCGGTGCATGGCATTAGGTCCTTTTATTGCCGATATTGACCATCCATTGCAGGACCTTTTGGCTGATGTTTTCATTAGGAGGGGGAAAATCGGAGGTGCTTTTGCATCCTCGGTGGATCCATACAAGAAAACAGTGGTTCTCTACAATGAAGGCGCCACTTTCATAAATACTACTGATGGCTGTGTTGTCGGAAATGTTCTAGTTCATATGCACACCGATGAGCGTATCTGCCAATCGGGATTCTGTCCTATCATTCCGTTGCCCATGGGAGGTGCAGTATGAAGAAGCACTATGAGATTACCCTCAAACCGTTGACCGGCATCCATATAGGGACAGGGGAAAGTCTGACTGCCATGGATTATTTCGTCAAACCGGTCAATCGGATTCCTCGGTATGTCGCCTATTCCCAAGACTCCATCCTGCAACGGGTAATCGGTGATCCCATTCAGGCACAAGCATATGACCGTGCTTGCAATGATTCCTCTTTGATTGATCTGTTCAAATTTTTTGAATCAAATTTCAGTATCAGCCAGGATTTATCATATCTTTGTGAGGTGACAGATTCTTTTGCACAAGAATATAGCAAGAAACAGAAAGGGAGTCCTTTGGATGGTACCTGTGAGGTCTTTTCGATGTACAGGCCGGCAGGAAAGAAATCTCCGGTTATCCCAGGAAGTTCCTTCAAGGGGGCTCTCAGGACAGCCTTGTTGAATCAGATAATGCATGATTGGGATGAACGAACGTTCTATGGGCCTGAGTATGCCCGACTGAAGGAAGCAAAGGAACGATTCAATTTTCGTGATGCGGCAGCTATTGAGAAACAGCTTCAGAAAAAAGCCTTTGGTGATAATCCAAAAAATGATCTATTCAGAACCATCCTTTTCGGAGATGCCTCTTTCCCTGCCAAGGATACCCAAATTGTCGGAAAGGTTGAGAATATTGCAAGAAACCAGAACGGAGCTATCGAGATCAAGGGTATTCCAATTTATGCAGAGGTGTTGAAGGGCAGTCTGATGGACTCTGCAGCAGAGGGCATTTGTCATACCATCGTCGATGTTGATATGCAGATGATAAAATTTCCGGGCAATCGTTACGGATCAATGCAAGCATTGGTAAGTGCTTGTCACTATTTCTTTAAGCGCGAATTTGTACGAGAAGCCGAGAAATTCTATGACGGTAGCTCAGACCGTCGTCTGGAACTCTACCAACAACTTAAGAAAACCGTGATGAATCTGGGTGATTCTAAAGATACGTTCTTGGTGAGGGTTGGTCGTTGGAGCCAAGCTGAGTTTGTTACTTGCGAACCAATTTTCCGAATGCCAAAGGTACCTAAAGACCATGGATATGGAAATACTCGTATGGTATTCGACTTCAATGGCCAATTACTTCCATTGGGGTGGTGCCTTTGCAAGGTGAAGGAATTGTAAACCGGTGAACATCCTGGTTGCCACATTAGGCTTTTCATGGCATATTATTCCGGAATTATTGGGTTTCACCAATCCTGGCAAATTTCCCTTGTATGAGTTCCATCCGCAAGTTGCAGAAACCAGAAAGAAGTTTGATGTACAACCTATTGATGAGTGCTGGATTGTCACTGGAGGTCTTTCAGAAAGGCTTGCTTCGGAATTAGCCTCTCTTAAGCAGTGGGCAAACCACTTCTCGTTTATGCTTCGGTTTGTTATCTGCAAAGATCTTGTTGATTTTACCGATGAGCAAGCGATTCGTACTATGAGGTCGTGTATTTACAGGGTGGTCCTTCATGCTTCAGAGAACCTACATGGTGGGGCTCTGTATTTGTCATTGGCTGGCGGTCGAAAAACAATGAGTGCCGACATGCAAGAAGCTGCGAATCTATTTGGTTGCAAGCTTCTTTTGCATGTCATTGATACAACTGTTGTTCCTGAGGATGTAAACAGTGGAATTGTAACTACTTGGATTCAGGATTACCAACGCTTTGGAAATTATTTTCTTCCCTTGGTCATCAAAACGGCCATCCGGAGGAATGTACTGTTAGACAGCGGCCGTTTCAAGATCCAAGGTACACGGTATCCCTTGTTGTGTGGAATAGATCAAGAGTTTGTAGAGCATACTGAAGATATATCGTTACTTGAAGAAATTGAACAACGGAAGACTGACTCCGACCAAATCTACCGAAATTTCCTTGCTTCCTTGGATGCACCTTTAAGTAGGAAAAGGAATTCATTCAGAGCCTTGCAGATGTTGGATGCGGAAATCATACGTGTTTTAAAATCCCGTCGTATCGGCTTCCAAGAGAAAGAAGATATCAAACTTCTGCAACGATTCCCAAAATGTGAATTGCACAGTCATCTTGGGGGAGTCCTCTACCCACGGGAGATCCTAAAAGTTGCAAGCCAAGAAAAAAGTCTTGTTGAGGTATTGTTGCTTGATGCTGACCATAGCACTTGGTTTAAGCATGTTTGTGATGCGGTATCCCAAAGCGATCT
>SAAH01000287.1 GCA_009929525.1 Clostridia bacterium
CACAATACTGTCTTTTCATTTTTTTCAAAAATAGGACAGATTGGTACTTTAGAAGAAGTTATCTCTTTTGAAATTACATTTTGCGGAAACTCAAGGAAAGTTTTCCTTTTTCATCCTTAAAAATATCTGCGCTACTGTTCCCTGGGGCAAAGACAGGCAATATTCGCCTCCTGCCCTGCAGTCAGGACCAATAACGCGGCAATAGTATAAATGTGTTGCAGATGCCCCAATTCACTTGAAATCATCGTGCCCGGCTGGGCAAAACGGAATATATTTTTGCTCTTTTGTGTATATGCCCCGCCGGATCAGCATTAGTGGCGGAGACATCACCATTTTCTTTTTGTTAGCATTAATTTTCTTTCTTCCATGTGTCTCACAAAGCGTGTTGCCGAACAATGAATGAACAGTGACGATCATAGTGTAAACCGTGTCATCTGGCCTGGTCATTTTGAGTAAAACTGGATATTTTATTCACTCCATTTTTGTTGTATTGTAGCTACCATAACGAAAATACATGTATCATAAAACGTATTTATCAAGAAGCATTACTATCGTTGCGTTTCAAAACTACTGCTGCAGCATACCAAACTTCATCGACAAAACACTAGAAAAGAAAGAAGTCATAAATATGAACAAGAATCTCAAGAAAATGATAATGACTGCCCTTTTCGCAGCACTCGCATGCGTAGCCACAATGTCCATCCGCATCCCAACGCCTGGAACGAGCGGATACATCCACCCGGGAGATGCCGTTGTGATCCTGTCTGGAATCATCTTAGGCCCAGCCTATGGATTTCTTGCCGGAGGCATTGGCTCCGCTATGGCTGATTTGATCGGCGGATACTTCCTTTACGTCCCTATCACATTTGTGATCAAGGGATTGATCGCACTTATCTGCGGATTCATCTACCAGAAACTGGGAACCTCAAGTTCCAAAACCCGTTATACATCAGTAGCTTTAGGCGGCATCACCGACATTATCTTAGTAGCTGGAGGATACTTCTTCTGTGAATCCTTCATGTACGGAATCGCCGGCGCAGCCGCCAGTATCCCCGCCAACATCATCCAAGGAGTAAGCGGCCTGGTGATCGCAGTGATTCTCTACCCGATCCTGATAGCCATCCCAGACGTCCGCCAGTTAAACACAACTCCCAAAACAAACGCCCTGCCCAAAACAGGCAATACATCAAAAATGAGTAGTACCTCAAAATAAAAAAACTCCACCCCACTCAAAAACAGAGTTCCGACAAATTATTTTCTAACCATACTCCACTCAGAAAATAATCCACCGAAACTCTGTCTTTTTTCTTTTTTCTTTATTTTTCTCCCTTTCTTTTTCATAGACTCTCGGAATCTCTAAGCCTCTGTTTATCTGGCTTCTGAGATTCCATTTTTATTTTTTCTCCACCTTTTTCAAAAAATCACTTGACACGAAG
>SAAH01000288.1 GCA_009929525.1 Clostridia bacterium
GAATCTTTTAGAGGCAAGGCTTGGTCAAAGATGTGCAAAAATCTGTCATCTGCCGAACTGTATTCACTTAACTCAGTTGCGGTGACTATTGGCCTTTTAAAAGACTACCTTACAGAGGTGGTCAATAACGGGAAGATTGCAGATATGGAGGTAGGAGAACTTGGAAAAAATGACAACTGATACTCATCAGATAGAGACGGAGAATCAGGAGACATGGACAGACGAAGAACTTATGAATTATGACTCCGATACTGAAGCAGAAGAAGATGTAGTGGAAGAAGAAACTACAGAAGAAGCAGTGGTTGAAGAAGAGGCAGTGACAGAGACAGCAGAAGAAGAACCTGTTTTTTACACCGATGAGGAACTTGCGCAGCTTGATCCTTATCACGTAGACCCTGACAAACTGCCTGAATCTGCCAAAGTAGTTCATAAGAAGTACCTAGATATTTTTAATAATTCCATATTGCCAGAACTACAGCAGTTAAGAGCATTTAGACAGAAGGTAGAAAATGATATACAGGCTGCACAGGCAAGGATCAATCCACGTGAGGCTTTTGTTAAAGAAGTACAGAACAGGGCAATGCGTGAATTGGGAGTTACTGAACTTGACGAACTGAATCAGGAACATGTTATTGAACTATCGAGACAGGCAACGTTGGTTACACAGGAAATTAACGAACGCACAAGGAACTCTCAGGCGCAGCAGAACAGACAGGTGCAGATAAAGGAAATACATCAGAGACTTATAGATGATTTCCCTGACTTTGACACACTTGATGTTTATGCCAGAGATGAGTTAAACAACCTTCCTTATATCAAAGCTGAGAAAGTCAAAGCAGACATTATGAGCGGAGATTACGGAAGGATAAAGTCGGTATTTGATATGTTTAAACAAAGAAAAGAAGCAAAAAATAAGCCCCCGGTAAAAAAAGCACCGTCTGCACCTCCAAAGGTAATTACGGGTTCAACCAGTCAGAATGATGTTAAGTCATTCGATCTTGATGAATGGTCTAAATCTAATTCGGAAACACAGGCAAAGATGCTTTTAGGTGCGGGGTTACTTGATTAACCTACTAGGAGAGTGATTTTGAATGGCTTTGACACAGTATAATGCAACAGGCAAGACATTTGACCTTACAAAAGGAATTACTATGATTTCCCCGGATGACACTCCGCTCATGTCCCTTTTTGGGAGAGCAGAACCTGCAACTCAGGTAATACATTCATGGGAAGAGGAAGAACTGGGAGATCCTAAGGATAACGCACAGATCGAAGGATTTACATATGTTCCTGAGGAACCCGGAGATACCACACTGAAAGATAACGTTTGCCAGATATTTAGCCGTGGTTACAAAGTAACAGATACCAACCAGGCAATAAAACGCTACAACGTGAAGGATTATCTTGCACGTAAGATGCAGCAG
>SAAH01000036.1 GCA_009929525.1 Clostridia bacterium
TTCACAATACTGTCTTTTCATTTTTTTCAAAAATAGGACAGATTGGTACTTTAGAAGAAGTTATCTCTTTTGAAATTACATTTTGCGGAAACTCAAGGTAAGTAAATGCTGAAAAAATGCCTTTCCGTCCCGGGTTTCCAGATAATCTGATATCTGTTTTCCCCCTTCGTGAAAGGCACTTCATTCGTAAAATACTTCTTATTCTATGATCACTTTTTTATGTTCTTCTGCCCGGCACCGCTCTTCTGCCCGGCTCTTTTTATAGCAATATTTCAAAATATCACTTCGTCTGATGATACCTATAAAATTATCTGCATCATCCACAACTGGTACATAGTTTTGTCTCATTGCCACTTCCACCAGATCTTCCATATTGCAGTCGATGCTTACGGATGTATACTTCCATCTAAGTGGTACCCGGCTGATCTGATAGTCCTCTGCTTCTTTGATATTCAACATATATCGCTCTTTAATGACCCGCAGCAGATCACCTTCTGTAACTGTCCCCACATACCTTCCGTTTTTATTCAGCATCGGAATCGCTGTGTACTTATGGTACTCTATCTTCTCAAGTACCTGTCGTAATGTATCGTCATTATATACATACGCTACATCACTTTTTGGTGTTAAAAAAAATAATATATTCATACGTTATCCCCCATTTAATCAACTAAAGATATTATATACTAAATCGCTTCATATTTGGTGAAATGGATGTGAATAATTTCTAATATTTTTCTTAATTTAACTGTTCCTCTTTTCGCTGTAACAAGTTATACTAAACTTAGCTGAAAATACATTTACATCGGAAGGAGGATTTTTATGTCTTTTAAATCAGAAAGTTTTTCACAGGCCGCACAGACAGTCAGCAAAAGGATGGAAGCGCGAGGTTTCTCATGTTTCTATTGTGAGGATAAAGCTGCCATTGCAGCTAAGATCAACGAATTAATGCCTTCAGGCTCTTCAGTTACATGGGGTGGCTCTGAATCCTTAGTAGAAGCCGGTATTATCGATATGGTACATAGCCGCGATTACGAGGTCATCGATCGTAAAAGTGCCTCTACCCCAGAAGAAGCCCGTGCTCTTTATGGCAGGATCGTATGTGCTGATTATTTTCTCACCAGCACCAATGCCTTCACTCTTGATGGCGAGCTTGTCAATGTTGATGGCAATGGCAATCGTGTAGCCTGTCTCATATCTGGTCCATCACATGTCATCGTGGTTGCCAGTATGAATAAACTCTGCGTCAATGTAGGCGATGCTATTCGCAGGATACACACCCACGCAGCTCCACCAAATGCCATTCGCGTAGGTGCCAACACCCCATGCTCAAAAACCGGTATCTGTGCTGACTGTCTGAGCCCTGACTGTATCTGCTGCCAGACGGTCGTTACAAGAAAATCCCGGCAGCCCGGCAGGATCATCGTTATTCTTACCGGAGAACCTCTTGGTTTCTAGCTATCAGTAAAAAAACTCCCAACAGAGCCGAAACATATGGCTGTGCTGGGAGTTTTTTACATTCTCACCTATTTGTTATTCGTGTCTCAGTGCATCGATCGGGTTCAGATTTGCTGCCTTGATAGATGGCAGAAGCCCGAATATAATACCGATAGCCATAGAAAATACAACTGCCAGGATTCCTGCCGGCATACTTATCGCTACAGGTGTCTGCGACATTCGCGCGATCACCTGCGACAACACAATTCCGGCAATCACCCCCAGGATTCCTCCTATACTGGTAAGTACTGCGGCTTCCGTCAAAAACTGCCACAAAATCTTCCTTTTTCTGGCGCCGATAGCTTTCTTAAGTCCGATCTCACTGGTACGCTCTGTTACAGAAACCAACATGATATTCATAACACCGATACCGCCTACTAATAACGAAATACTGGCGATCCACAGGAGCTGCTTGTTTGTATTTTCACTGACACGCTGCAGGTTCTTTACTGTTTCCAGAAGATCCGCTGCCTTATAAGATACACTGGCATCTCCCGATTCTTCCCCGCCAACCTGCTGACTTACAACCGCCTGATTCATGATATCTTCTACTTTTTTGCCCAGGCTGCTCATAGTATCTGTACTTTCCGCCATGATACTCACTTCCATCGGCTCATCAAAATTAAAAATGATAGGCCACGTCGTCTGTGGTATGACAACCAATCCAAAAGAATCCTGATTATACATATAATAATCGGAAATGCTGTTGATGACCGGTTCAAATGCTTCTGATTTGCAGATATTTCCAACGATAGTGAAAGGTTCCCCTCTGATCTCCAGTGTCTTTCCTATTGGATCTTCTCCCGGAAACAAAGTCTGGACCGCTGTATCGTCCAAGAGTGCGACCTTTCGTATCTTCGTAATATCTTCTTCCACAAATCCTCTTCCATTTTTCACCACATATCCCTTTGTCTGAAGATAATTCAGATCTGTGCCACAGATTCCGCCGCTGTCCAGTGATCTGTCCTGATATGTGATTCCGTCGATGTAAGTCCTTCGGTTATAAAAGGAAGCATTCTTTACTCCTTCAAGTGCCCGTATCTCTTCTTTTTGCTCTTCCGAGATAACATTTACACCCTCCGGGAGGCCCTGGTCAATATAGTACTCTCCCTCCCCCTGATAAAGCCTTACATCCACATTATTATTTCCCGCACCGATCAGATTTTCTTTGATCTGTTCATTCGTTCCCCTTATCGTAGAAACTATGGAAATGATCGATGCAATTCCTATAATGATACCCAGCATAGTCAAAAATGATCTCATCTTGTGCGACCATATTCCACCAAAAGCCAGTCTAATATTTTCTAACATTGTCTTCCTCCCGCACCTGTATCATTCTGTCTCACTTAGGAATACAGTTCTTCCAAAGTTCCCGGTTCCGTTTTGGCTCCTTCTATTGCATTTTTTTCATATGGAAATGCAATGCTTTCATCACCATTAAGGCCGCTCCCGATCTCATAGGATGAACCATAAACGATTCGTGATATCTGGACCGGCTGCCGTTTGAGGCGTCCCTCTCCATCATCTATCATCACATAGTATTCTCCATCTCCAGATCGTACAAAGGCTTTATCGATAATAATACCTGATGCTCCCATACCCTCATCACTTATGGGGGTAAGTTCAGCATAATTGTTATTTTTCAGTCCATCTGCCTCAGGAATATATGCAATAAATGGATATTGCGAGGAATTTACTCCCTGCTCAGATTCCGTTGGATATGGTGAAATATCCCTTACCTCAGCCATGAAACTTACACCTGTATCATAACAGTATCCGCTTAACTGCTGGCCCACCTTCAGATCATCCAGCTGCATCTCTCCCACAGTAGCCTGCACATACAAACCTTCACTGCTCACCACCTGGATGAGAGGTGTACCATCAACACTTGGTTTTTCCGGATCTCCTACTGTTTTCACCACACCATTCAGCGTACTTTCTATCGTCTGATCTTCCAATTCTTTCTTTATCTTCTTAATCTCAAGATCAGCCTCTTTCAGATCAAGTTTGTAATCACGGATTGCTTTTTCCTGTTCCTTGATCTGATTCTGGATTTCTTCTTTTGACATCACTCCATCACCTGCATAGCCACCCATCACGCTTGAAAGATTTTTATCCGTATCTGTATCTATCGGAATCAAACCTACTGCCATGGAAGATGCTGTCATTGACTGCGGTACTGCTGCTCCTGATGGCTCACCCTGTCTCAGGTCTTGGGTTGGATCCTGTATTGGGTCCTGAGTCGGCTCCTGAGTCGGCTCCTGGGTTGGCATCTGTGTTGGCTCCTGGGTTGGCTCCTGCGTTGGCTCCTGGGTCGGCTCCTGGGTTGGCTCCTGGGTCGGTTCCTGGGTTGGCTCTGTCGTTGGCTCAACTGCCTTAGACTTCAATCCAACCACATACTCATCCTCATCCACAAAATCTCCAAGTGCATCTGCTGACTGTTCCCATGCTCTAAGCAAAATCCCTGCACTGCTTCCGCCGTCCCTAACTTCTATCCTGAAGTATCCGCCAAGCGTTTTCATCTGATTAAAGAAACTCCCTTTTACAATACCATCCGCACTCACAAGGAATACATACGGTTTTTCGGCACTTCCATCACCTTTATACCAGCCCTTATTCGCTGCTGAACCTGCATCGAGTATCTGTACTGCTGTGACCGGATCGGTTTCTTCCTGATCATCTTCAACAACTTCGCCCAGTTTGAGTTCGAATCTCATGTCCGGATCAAAAGCTGTCTCTGCCTCCGCTATCTGCTGACCCCATATTTTCATCAAAGCTCCATTACTAAGATCGCCTTCTCTCATCTCTATAACAAAGAAACACTGCTCCGCTGCCATCTGATTCAAAAAGCTGCCATATATGACTCCATTCTGACTTATCAGAAAATGATAAGGATCCTCCACGGTTCCTTCCCCCATATAAGGTTGCGAATCACCGTCAAGCTGCGCCAATGCTTCAGAAGGTTCTTCTTCCTCCATCGGCTCTTCCGGCATATTAAAATCTCCAATATCTCCATAACCTCCCATATCGTCTGTGGCAGGCTTTGCATTTTTGAGTTTATCTATTTCTCTTTGTGCCTTTTTGATATTCAGTTCTATACCTTCACGATCAAGTTTTTTCATTTCCAGATTCAGGTTTACTAAAGTCATGTCATAGGAAATCAACGGATCCCCAATATTCACACTGTCACCTTCTTTAACGAAGATTTCATTTACCACCTGTGAATCACTCAGATAAACATTCTGTGACACATCTGATGTTATCATTCCGGAAAAAGTAGAATCAGACATGCCTCCAAATCCCATCATTTCCTGCAGAGAAATAACCTTAACTTTTTCACTGCTGGTCTGCTTCACAGCAAACGTGATCGTTCCACCAAGAAGGACGATCCCGATCACTGCACCGATTGCTATCAATCTCTTTTTCATGGGTCACTCCTCCTTTCTCAAGATTCCGTCACGTATAATTACCTTTCTTTGTGCATAGGACGCTATCTCAGCATCATGTGTGATCATCAGTACGCTTACACCATCATCATTCAGGCTTTGAAAAAGTTCCATTACCTGCTCCCCGGAAACACTGTCCAATGCTCCCGTAGGTTCATCTGCCAAAAGGATCTTCGGCTGATTTACGATTGCACGTGCGATCGCAACTCTTTGTTTTTGGCCTCCTGACAACTGATTAGGCTGAAAGTCTACACGATCCGCAAGGCCAACACGTTCCAACGCCCTCAACGCTCTCTCCCTGCGCTCTTTCTTAGGTATTCCTGCATAGGTAAGTGGAAGTTCTACATTCTCAAGAGCAGTCTGACGGGCCAGAAGCTGAAAGTTCTGAAAAACAAACCCTATCTTAGTCAGACGGATATCCGACATCTCATTTTCCGTGCATTTGCTGATGTCCTGGCCATCCAATATGAGCGAACCCGAAGTAGCCTGATCGAGGCATCCCACAATGTTCATCAGTGTTGTCTTACCTGAGCCGGAAGGTCCCATGATAGCCACGTATTCTCCTTCTTCCATATCAAAATCTACGTGTTTCAAAACGGGAACAACCATCTTACCCTGAATATAATCTTTACAGATATCTTTTACTTCAAGTATCACTGTCCATCCTCCGTTCCCATGATGACTTCACCTGCTTTTACTTCGCTGCCGGACGCGGATCCGCCTATTTCTTCACTGCTTATCACTTCATCTCCTGCGGCTTCCCCACTGACAGCCTCACCGTCCATAGATCCGCCATCAATTATCTCACCACCGGTCATTTCTCCATCCATGATCTCGCCATCCATATTTTCGCCGCCCATCATTTCTCCATCCATGATCTCGCCGTCCATACCTTCTCCGCCCTCAGGGATCACTGGGTTGCTTTGCCCCATCTGGCCGTTTGCACCTGCTACGGTTTCCATTCCTTCTTCTAGTCCATCCTCCGCATATGTGATCATATCTTCTTTGTCCAGACCTTCAGCGATCTCGTACTGATACAGATTCTCGTCAAACTGTCCCAGCGTCACACTGCGTTTTTCAAGCTTTCCTTTGCCATTATCAGCCCACACATAAGGCTTGCTGTCCACATCACAGATAAATGATTCATCCAGCCATACACCAGCTTTTTCCTCTGCCTGCCCGTAATCAGCCTCAATATAAACATGCTGACCAAGCATCAGTCCTTCAGAAGAATCCAATTCTACATAAAATGGATAAGAGTTTGACTGTGTTGTAGTATCTCCACTGGAAAAATAGTAGTTGCTGGAATCATTTCCCGGATTCTGCATATCTACCTCACCCATCACTCCTGTCCAGGTCACTTCATCATCAATTCTTGAATGAATGATAACCGCTTCTCCCGGAATGATAGATCCCATGTTCTGTTCGTTGATCTTCCCTTTGATCCTGTAGTCACCCATAGCAATGATCGTCATAAATGCCTGTGACTCTCCACTGTAATTTGTTTCACTGTCCGTACTGTTGTTAATGGACTTGACCACACCGGCCATCTCACTTTCTACCTGTGAATTTTCAATACTGTCCTCCAGCTTTTGGATCTCTACCTGTTTGCTCTTCTTCTCATACTCGCTTTGTTTCAGTTCCATCTGAGCACTTTGGATCTGCATGGTGTAATCAAGCTGTGCATCACTTCCCGCACTTTTCTTTTCTTTTTCAAGTGCAGCGATCTCATTGCTCTTGTTATCTATCGTATTATTGATCCGTTCGAGTTCCAGCTTGGCTTTTTCCACATCTTCCGTTGCTTTTTCCGTATCATAAGAAAATAAAGGAGTTCCCTTTTCGACCTCCTGTCCTTCCTCAACAAATATTTCTTTGATCGTCTTATCCTGACTTGGCTGGATATCCAGTTTTTCCTGTGTTTCAACCACACCAGCAAATCGATTGATAGAACCATTTCCGCTTCCCGGATTCATAAGGCTTTCTACTGTATTTACATATACAACATTTTCATTGTCGCTTTTTGCTCCACGTCCAAGTAAAAACCACAAGCCTGTTCCTACGATCAGCACACCCGCTGCTGCCAGCGCCCCTACTATTAATGTTTTTTTCTTCATCTCTATCCTCCCGGCCATTTTTCAAGTCACTCCCTCTTCCAGTTTTGTACTGCCACATTTGATTTCATTATAGCATTTGACCCATTTTACTTCTTTACTTTTCTCTTACTATTTCTAAAGAAACTTATAATGTAAGGACAAGTTGACATTTTTCCCCATTCTGTTAAACTAATGATAGTATTTTTTAATGTAATTCCCCACTTTCAGTACAAAAAGATAACCTGGAGGACCATATAATGAAGTTTTTAATGATTTACCTGCTGCTGATCAATTTTGTCGGCATGGCTGCATTCGGTATAGACAAATATAAAGCGGTCCATAAAAAATGGCGTATCCGCGAATCTGTTCTTTTCCTGTTTGCTTTTCTAGGCGGCGGCATCGGTTGTCTGGCTGGTATGTATCTTTTCCGCCACAAAACAAAACACCGGATATTTACTATTGGTATACCTGTCATACTAGTGATCGAATTGATCCTTGGATGTGCAGCTTACCTCTATTTTGACAAAAAAGCTCCCTACCAACAGGATCCAAAAAAACTGGTCCAGCAT
This sequence comes from Clostridia bacterium, assembly GCA_009929525.1. GTDB lineage: Bacteria > Bacillota > Clostridia > Lachnospirales > Lachnospiraceae > Oliverpabstia. The sequence goes on from SAAH01000036.1 coordinate 7,606, forward strand.
GAACTTTCTTTATTAAAGACCCAGGATTCTGATACATTGGAAAAATACATATCTTATCAGGATGTATTTCCTTCGGAGGTCACTGACAAAACGATTCCTGATGATATCGAATCTATATTTTTTAACTTTTTCAAATCGTTTTCTTATAAGATCACTGATGTCACTGAAAATGATGACACTGCACAGGTATCCGTATCTTTGACCACGCTCAATGGGCAGGAGCTTGCCCGGGAATATTCAAAACAGACTTTGATCAAGCAGATTCAAATTTCTGCAAATCCTACGAATGTTGATTATTCTCTGGAAGATTGCTATCTCCTGCTTGGCACGATTCTGAATGACAATACATTAGAAACCGAAACAAATGAATATACTATTTCCCTTTCCTGTAAAGATAAAATTTGGTCCATTGATTCACCTACGGACCTTGAATCTGCTTTGACTGGTAACTTTGCTTATTATGTATCTGATGTAAATCTATTCAGCCCGTCCGAAATAGTTTCTATCCATCTTGATACTTTGAAGAATTTTGATTCCGAGCAGCTAAACCGATATCTTGCTTTGGATAGTTTATTTTCCGGTGATGAGGAATATAAAAGAAAGATTTCAAAAGCTCTTGCTTCCCAGCTTCTCACCGCTCTTGATTATACGATCACTTCTGAGAATCTATCTTCGGATAGAACCACCGCCACAGTAGAAACAGAACTGACCAGTTGTGACTGCCATACGATGATGAGTCAGTATCAGGCAAAAGTCATGGAATATACAAACACTGCTCAGGCGCTGCAGGATGGTATCTCCGGAAGACTGACCAAGGCAAATGATCTGCTTATCGAAAGCATCACTGATAATACTGCCACGATCACTACTCCCGTTACGATCCACCTTGAAAATGACGGAAGCAACTGGAAGCTTGAGATGAGTGATGAAATGTCTGAAGCTTTGCTTGGCAATATCAGCGAAGCTGTCAATGAAGTTTCTCAACAGCTTGCAAGTGAATAAAGTAAAAATAAGCAATAAAAAACTGTCCCTAATATAAGGACAGTTTTTTATTGCTTATTTTTCTTCTTCTTTTTTAACAGCGATCCCCAGTTCATCCAACTGTTTTTCATCTACCACATTTGGGGCCTCAGACATCAGACAAGATGCATCTTTTACCTTCGGGAAAGCGATAACGTCACGGATGCTGTCCTGTTTTGCCATGAGCATGACCAGACGATCCAGACCATAGGCAAGTCCTGCGTGAGGCGGAACTCCATACTTAAATGCGGTAAGAAGGAATCCAAACTGCTCGTGTGCCTGTTCTTTTGTGAATCCGAGAGATTCAAACATCTTCTCCTGGATATCATTCTGATGGATCCTGACACTTCCTCCACCGATTTCTGTTCCATTCAGCACGATGTCATATGCTTTCGCACGGACACGTCCCGGATCAGAATCGATATACTGAAGATCCTCCTCCATAGGCATGGTAAATGGATGATGCATAGCTTTGAATCTATTTTCCTCTTCTGACCACTCAAGAAGCGGGAACTGTGTGATCCATACAAATCTATATTCGTCATTATGAAGAAGTTCCATCTGACGTGCAAGCTCCAAACGGAGTGCTCCGAGAACATCCCATACAACTTTATTCTTATCCGCAGCAAACAACAGAAGGTCTCCTGCCTGTCCATCCATTGCTTTTACAAGAGCATCCATCTCTTCCTCGCTCATGAACTTGGAGAAAGAAGATTTTACACTGCCATCCTCATGGATAGCCACATAAGCCAGACCCTTTGCACCATAATCTTTCGCATAGTCCACCAGCTTATCAATTTTCTTTCTTGGCATGCCGCCTTGTCCTTTTGCGTTGATACCGCGAACAGAACCGCCATTTTCCAGTGCATTTTTAAATACAACAAATTCGCAGTTTTTCACAACCTCAGAGACGTCCTGAAGTTCCATACCAAATCTCAGGTCTGGTTTATCAGAGCCAAAACGATCCATAGCATCCTGCCATGTCATCCTCTGGATCGGAAGCTGTACATCCACATCCAAAACCTCTTTGAAGAGATATTTCAGCAGACGCTCATTTACATTCATAACATCATCTTCATCTACAAAAGAAAGCTCCATATCGATCTGTGTAAATTCCGGCTGACGGTCTGCACGAAGGTCTTCATCACGGAAGCAGCGCACGATCTGGATATAACGATCATATCCTGAGCACATCAAAAGCTGTTTAAAAAGCTGTGGTGACTGAGGCAGTGCATAAAAATTACCTGGATGGATACGGCTTGGAACAAGATAATCCCTTGCTCCCTCCGGTGTGCTTTTGGTCAGCATAGGTGTCTCGATCTCAAGAAATCCTTCCTTTGCCATAAACTCGCGGGTAAGAGTAGATACCTGGGAACGCATGATCAGGTTTCTCTGGATATCTGCTCTTCTAAGATCAAGGAATCTGTATTTTAAACGAAGTTCTTCTTTTGTCTTGCTGTTTTCTTCGATCGGGAATGGCGGTGTCTCTGACTCAGACAGGATACGGAGTCCATTTGCACGTACTTCGATTTCTCCGGTCTTAAGATTTGTATTCACTGCTCCGGAACGAGCTTCCACTACTCCAGTAACTGCAATAACAAACTCACTTCTAAGTTTTGCTGCCTTCTCAAATCCTTCTTCATCTATGCTTCCATTTTCGAAGATCAGCTGCATGATACCAGTACGGTCACGCAGATCCACGAATATGATACCACCTTTATTTCTGCTTTTCTGAATCCAGCCCATCAGTGTGACATTCTCACCAATATTGGCTGTAGAAACCTCAGTACAACGGTGGGTTCTTTTTAATCCCTTCATTGACTCTGCCATTCTTTTCTCCTCCACTCGGTATATTCTATGATTAATTATTGAAAAATTCTACGATTTCCTCATATCCTTCTTCTTTTAACTGCTCTTTCTGGAACTTTTTGTTTTTCTTCATAACGGCGATGGTGACTCTTGAACCTTTTTTGCGTTCTTCATCTGCCATCTGGAGTACTTTCATCATGCCCTCTTTTGGCATATTCTTCTCGATCAAAAGGGCTTTGCTGACTTCACTACCCGGAACCTTGAATCCTCTTTCCATAAGAAGCATGATGATTCTCTCAAATCCTATAGAAAATCCGCAGGCACAGGTGTCATTGCCTGTAAATTTGCCGATCATCTCGTCATAACGACCGCCGCCGCCGACACTTCCGCCAAACTCATCCATAGAAATCTCAAAGATTGGACCTGTATAATAAGACATTCCACGAACAAGGGTAGGATCAAAGGCGATCTTAAAGTCTGCACTCTTCACCGCATCCACGCTGCTCATGATAAGTTCCAGTCCATCTGCATACTCTGCATCAAGTACACCGGAAAGTTTCTCTTTTACATAACGAACGCCCTGCACATCACCAGTGATTTCTTCAAAAAGTGCCAGATACGTATCGATAGACTCTTTTGCAAATCCCTCTTTTTCCAGCTCTTCTCTAACGCCTTCCATACCGATCTTATCCATCTTATCAAGGATGATAAATACAGTATCGAAAGATTCCGGAGCAAATCCACTGTAAGCTGCCATAGCTTTTAAGATTCTTCTGTCATTGATACGGATCGTAAAGTTCTTAAAGTCAAGCTTTCCAAGCAATGTTGTAGTAGCCAGGATAAGTTCGATCTCTGCCAGGTTGGTAGGCTCTCCAAGGATATCGATATCACACTGCATGAACTGACGGAAACGTCCTCTTTGCGGGCGGTCTGCTCTCCATACATTACCCATCTGAAGTGCCTTAAATGGTGTAGGGAGTTCATTTGCATGGTTTGAATAATATCTGGAAAGAGGTACGGTCAGATCATAACGAAGTCCGCCGTCCACCAGATCAGCTTCTTCTTTTGCTGTCTCAAGTTTCAGTTTCTCTCCTCTTTTTAAAATCTTAAAAATCAGCTTTTCGTTTTCTCCGCCCTGCTTACTGGACAGATTCTCGATGTGCTCTACACATGGAGTTTCGATAGACGAAAATCCAAATGTTGTATAGGTTTCTTTTATAAGTCGGATCACATAGTCCCTCACAGCCATCTCTGCCGGCAGAACATCTTTCATTCCTGTGACTGGTTTTTTCTTTAATGCCATTTTTTTCTCTCCTTTATGCATATACCTTTATTTATGATCACCATGATTTTATGATGTTCCAAGCACTTCTTTTTCTACCTGATCATGGATCATCCGCTGAAATGCGAGAAAAATCCTCAGGTCAAAATCGTTGATGTCTTCAATCATAAGCTCTATCGCTGTTTTTTGATCAAATGACTTTCTATATGGACGATCAGAAGTCAATGCCGCGTATACGTCACACACCCGGATGATCCTGGCTCCCAAAGGAATCGCTTCCCCTACCAGATTTTCCGGATATCCGCTTCCATCCATATTTTCGTGATGGTAAAGCACAGCTTCAAGAACCTCTTTATTATAACCGCGGCTCTTTAAGATGTCGTAACTTGCCTGAGCGTGGAGCCTTACATAGTGGATTTCCTCCACGATCAGCCTCTCTTCATCATCTTCCATGTCTTCTGATACCTGTTCTTTTCCGATATCATGAAGCATCCCTGCCACTGCCATATTGTAGCAATAATCCTCCGAAAGATCCAGCTCTTTGGAAAGCCCGTATGCCAGATTGCTGACACGCATACCATGAACCAGCTGTTCTTTCAAACTATACTGCAACAGATGCTTCTGATTAATGTACTTTTCTGCTGTAGTCACATCAAGCCCTCCTGTCTGTACTGTGCTCGATGGATACTTATCGGACATACGCTTCTATACCTGCCCTCTTTCTCTCCAGCATCTCATCTATCCTTTGAATATATTGAGTTACGTCTTTTACATTTTCCACCCGTTCAATCCGGGCACCATGATCAAAGACAAATTTTGTAGACGCACCTGCACCTGCTGCAAGGATCGTCTGTTTTTCTTCCATAATCAGTATATTGTATATTCCTGCTTTGTCAACCTCTGCATAGCCTACATTTTCAAAATTTCCAGCTATATTTTTCTGGCGATACAGATAATAAGGTCCCATACCCATCTTCATAGCTGACTGCTCGGTCATCTCCATGATCTCACGGCTGTTATCAAAAGACATTTCCTCATACTGATCTTTAAACAGATTCAGACGGGTTGCCCGCTTAAGGGCAAGAGAATGAACGGTCAGACTTTCCGGATGGAGTTTTTCAACTTCCCTTAGAGTATGTGCTACCTCCTCTTTGCCTTCCCCCGGAAGTCCTATGATAAGATCCATATTAATATTGGAAAATCCCATATTTCTTGCCATATGGAAAATCTCAATAGTATCTTCCACCGTATGCTTTCGCCCGATGATATCCAGAGTCTTCTGGTTCATCGTCTGGGGATTGACGGATATCCGGTCCACAGGAAATTTCCTGATGACTTGCAGCTTTTCAAAGGTAATGCTGTCTGGCCTTCCGGCTTCCACTGTATACTCCTTTACCTCTGAAAAATCAAATGTATGTTGTATATGGGAGAGCAGCCGTTCCAGCTGGTCAGGTTCCAGTGTCGTTGGTGTCCCACCGCCGATATACACTGTATTTAACTTTTTATCCCCCATCTGTTCATTGATAAAGGTAAGTTCCTTGCACAATGCATCCAGATACTCATCTACCTTTTTCACCCATCTTGAAAGAGGATGAGAACCAAACGAACAGTAAAGACAGATGCTTGGACAAAATGGTATGCCCACGTAGAGGCTGTATCCATTTTCGTAGTCAAAGCTCTCTAATATGGCTTTTTCTCTGTTGGCTATCGATACCGCCAGCGATGTTTTTTCGTTGCTGACCCCGTAAGTATTTCGCATATGATCCGCTATATCTACATTCTTCCACCCATTTTCCAAAAGCTTCATTGGAATCTTCGTTGGACGGATGCCTGTGAGATTGCCCCATGGAAGTGTTATTCCTGTAATTTCACACAGCGAACCATATACCAGACGCTTAAGAACGTTCTTTGTTTCCTGGCGATTCTTCTCGTATTCGACTTCTGAACTTTTCTCCAGTACTTTACAGCCATCTTTGATCACTGTATAGCGTATGGAGTCCGCTCCGTAACAAACCTGCATCAAAAGCTGGTATTCCCCGGTATGTTCCTCATCCGCATAGTACATCTGTACCTGACTTTTCGGATAAAAGGCTCTCACCAGGGAATACACGTCATATTCAAAATCCTTTTTATTAAAACATATTCCTATATTAAGCAAAGGGATTGTACCTCTTTTCATATGCTATGGTAGTCTCTTCATTGTGTCCCGGAAAAACCCTTGTTTCCTCTGGAAGTTCTTTTAACAGCCGTGCTACGCTTTCTTTCATACTGGCTCCGCTGGATGTTGGAAAATCTGTCCTTCCCACACTGCCTGCAAAAAGTGTATCTCCGGAAAAGAGCACTTCTTCATCCTTGAGATAAAAGCAGCAGCTTCCCTGCGTATGGCCTGGTGTATGAAGTACTTCTATCTCGAATCCTGCCAGATTCAATTTTGCTTTATCAAGTACCCACTGATCAGCAAGGAGTACATAAGAACTTGCCCAGCTTGCGGAAAGATTGATTTCCGGATCCGTAAGCACCTTTTGTTCCCCTGCAAATGCGATGACTGGAACACCATAGATATCCCGCACATCATCGGCCGCCATCATATGATCAAAATGTCCATGGGTAAGGAGGATGGCCACTGGCTTTCCCTCCATCTGCTGTACCTTGTTCTCTATAAGATCCGCCCGGTCTGCAGGATCGATGATGATCATCTCACTTGTCACTTTATTTTTCAAAAACCAGGTATTAGTACCTACCATCCCCAATACCATTTGTTCTACCACTGCCTGCTTCATAGCCGCCGCTCCTTATAAACTCTTATATCAGCCTGTTGTACGTTCGATATCAAGTACGCTGTCTACCTGACGGATCTTCTCCACCAGAGAGTTCAGTTCTTCTGTACTGTGGATATCAAATGTCATGGAGATAGTCGCTCTGCCCTGCTTGCTGGTCCTGCTGTTGATCGTAGTCAGATCGATCTTTCTCTCTGTAAATATCTTGGAAATATCCACAAGAAGTCCGGTTCTGTTATTGGCATAAACATTGATCTCTGCAGTATACAGGCCATTGGAAAAATCACTTCCCTGCCACTCTGCATCGATCAGACGCACTCTGTCACCCTCTGTAAGATTGATCACATTGACACAGTCTGTTCTGTGGATCGTAACACCTCTTCCCCTGGTGACAAATCCTACGATCTCATCTCCCGGGATAGGGCTGCAGCATTTTGCAAAACGGACCGCCACATCGTCGATTCCCTTTACAACGATACCGCCTTTTTCCTTTACGATCGGCAGTTTGTCTTTTGCATCTGAAGCAACCGCTTCAAGAACTTTCTCATCTGTGATTTCTTTCTTATGTTCTTTCTCATAAGCTTCTATCAGTTTATTGAGAATCTGACCTTCTTTCAAACCGCCATGGCCCAGTGCTGCAAGCACACTGTCCCAGTCATGGAATCCGTATTTTCTCATAACAGCTTCCATATAGCGCGGCTTTGTAAGTTCTCCCAACACTCTGCCTTTTAACTTGGCATAGTTGTTGAGCATCTCTTTGCCCTTGATGATATTATCTTCTTTGAGTTCCTGCTTGAACCACTGATTGATCTTGTTCTTCGCCTGGGTACTCTTGACGATCTTCAGCCAGTCACGACTTGGACCTCTGGAGTTTCCTGAAGTAATGATCTCGACCCGGTCACCATTTCTTATCTCACACTCGATAGGGACAAGCTTTCCATTTACTCTGGCACCGACCATCTTGTTGCCGACTGCACTGTGGACAGAATAGGCAAAATCCACGGTGGATGAACCTCTTGGAAGAGTCTTGACATCTCCTGCCGGACTAAAACAATATACGTTCTCATTGAACAGATCCAGATCGCTCTTTAACAAACTCAAAAACTCTCTGTTATCCGACATGTCCCTCTGCCACTCCAGGATCTGGCGAAGCCAGCTGAGCTTCTCTTCTTCCTGCTGTGCCACCGGTTTCTTGCCGTCAGATGCTTCTTTGTACTTCCAGTGAGCTGCTATACCATACTCTGCAGTCCTGTGCATCTCGAAGGTACGGATCTGTATCTCAAATGGCTGACCATTTGGTCCGATCAATGTTGTATGAAGGGACTGGTACATATTCGGCTTCGGCATTGCAATATAGTCTTTGAACCGTCCCGGAATCGGTGTGTACAGTTCATGGATCACACCAAGTGCCCCATAGCAGTCTTTTACATTTTCAACAATGATACGCACAGCAAACAGATCATAAATCTGATCCAAAGTTTTATCCTGATTTACCATCTTCTTATAGATGCTAAAGAAATGCTTTACCCGGCCATTTACTTCGGCTTCGATCCCTGATGCTTCCATATGCTGACGTACATCATCCACAATCCCCTGAACAAAAGCTTCACGGGAAGACTTTCGGAGATTGATCTTCTCCACCAGATCGTAATATACTTCCGGTTTTAAATATTTTAATGACAGATCATCCAATTCGATCTTAACTTTAGATATACCAAGTCTCTGAGCGATCGGTGCGTAGATATCCATCGTCTCACGTGCTTTTTCCTTCTGCTTTTTCTCCGGCATATATTGGAGTGTCCGCAGATTATGAAGACGATCGGCAAGTTTTATCAGTATGACCCTGATATCCTTAGCCATGGCAAGGAACATCTTTCTAAGATTCTCTGCCTGTACTTCCACCTTATCCGCAGAATAGTTCAGCTGACCCAGCTTTGTTACTCCGTCAACCAAAAGAGCAACCTCTTCGCCGAACTCTGCAGCGATCTCTTCAGTGGTCATCACCGTATCTTCCACCACATCATGGAGAATCCCTGCTGCGATCGTCTCTTTATCAAGCTCCAGATCTGCAAGTATGATTCCCACACACAGTGGGTGTATGATATACGGTTCACCAGATCTTCTATTCTGTCCTTCATGGGCTGCATGGGCAATCTGATAGGCCTTCTCTATCATGGAAATATCCGTGGAAGGATGATACTCTCGAATACTTGCGATCAGTTCATTATAAAGAAGTTCTGGGCTCGTAAAGTCCTTCATCCTCTTAACACTGGCATCCACAGCTTCGATCTCCTGCAAACGCTCTTCTTCTATACTTTTTATATTTTTTCCCTCTTCCATAGAATACCGCCTATCTGAATTTATTTTCCTTCGTAACAGATAACAGACTCGACATCATAATTTTTCAGACGATCTCTTCCGTTAAGACCTGCAAGCTCCATCAAAAATACAATTTTTTCTACCTGTCCGCCCAACTTTTCAATCATCTTGACAGCGGCTTCTATCGTTCCTCCGGTAGCGATCAGATCATCGATCAAGGCAACCTTCTGCCCTGGTTTGATCGCATCCTTATGCATCTCTATCGTAGCACTTCCATATTCAAGATCATAATCTTCTGAAATCGTATCACATGGAAGTTTTCCTTTTTTTCTAACTGGTACAAATGGCTTATGTAAATTATAGGCCACTGGTACACCAAAAATAAATCCTCTGGATTCTGTTCCAACAATTACATCCACATCCGTATCTTTCAGCAGATTCTGGATGGAATCGATTGCGATCTGCAGTCCATCAGCATCCTGGAGGATACTTGTCACATCACGGAAGACAATACCTGGTTCCGGAAAGTCCGGAATACTTCTAACGTATTCTTCAAGTTTTTTCATAATGATCTCCCTTCAACTTTAATCGACAATTAGCGAAATTATTATACCATTATTCTATATTATCCGCAATTTTTTTTTCGAATGTTACATGATCTTGCATGTTCTTACCATAGATTTGGTCTGATTTTCCTCGATCATCTGACCTGTATTGCCTTGTGCGGACACATTTCCTGGCAGCAAAAACATCTGATACATTTTTTGTAATCATATTTGGGAGGTTCTTTTCTTCCATTTTTAAATGTAATCGCTTTACCTTCCACTGGACAGGCTTCCACACAGATCCCACATTTTTTGCAGTCCGCATCAACGATATAAGGACGTTTTCCAAATGGCTTCATGATATAGCGAAATTTGCTCCAGATATTTTTTCTCTGTTTTCTTCTGTCCACATTGTAATCTGGATCGCCATATCTTTTTACAGCCTCCTGCATGGAGATTTCACCATCCGGCGTGAGGATCTGTATCATTTCTTCCTTCCACTGCCCAAGTCCCATCCTCTCTCCATGGATATTCGTGGGAACAAGTTCCGGTTTCAAATGGACCAGGTGGCAAAACACACTGTCTACAGCTACAGGATCCGTTCCTATCATGATCAGGTTCATAGGGATAGGATCGCCTGATGTTGGACCATTTCCCTCCATTGCCACCACTGCATCCATGATACACAGTCTCGGTCTTATCTTCTGGTTCAGCTCTATCAGCATCCTTGCAAAACTGTCTGCATTTGGATATCTGGTATGACCCTGGGCTTTGTGAAAACCACTGATACATCCATACAGATTCTTCACACCGCCGGTCACCCGTTCAAGGGCATGGGTCTTCATCTTACACAGATTGATCAGTGCGTCTGCCTCCTGCACTGGCCTTGCAAGATAAAAGTCATCCACCATACTGGCTTTCCCAAAGTCTTCGACCGTGACATCATACTGATCCAGTAGTGTGTCCATGCCGGTTCCTTCCATAACTTTTCTTGCGTCGCCCACCCCGCAGGAATCTCCGCATCCCAGATGCTCATATCCATTTTCACGAAGAAGCCGTGCCACTGCACCTACTACTGCCGGATGGGTGATCACGGCACGGGAAACTTCTGCCTTTCTTACAAGATTAGGCTTCAGAAGGATCTTTTCTTCCTTACGTATCAACGATTCCCATCCTCCCAGAAGTGAGATTCCCGTCTTTATCTTTTCATATACCTGCTCTTCCTCATAAGAATCACAAGGCACTAATATTACTTTGCTTTTCATCATTACTCCTTTTATAGCATACCCAAAGTCCTAAAAAGGCACAGCCACCCTGTCAGGGTAAATGCACTGCAAAACGTGGTGATCATAACAATACTGGAGGAAAGCACGCCGTCATGTCCCATATTTCTCGCCATGATATAGCAGCTGACCGTTGTAGCTGATCCCAGCATGACCAAAATCGCCGTAAGCTCCTGATCCCGAAATCCCAGTGCGATCGCCATTGGAAGAAATATCGCACACCAGCCCACCAGTTTCATGGCCGAAGCTGTCAGCGCCGGTTTTAATCTGGCAAATGCCTTCTTTTCATCAAAAGCTGCTCCCATCGCCATCAATCCCAGCGGTGTTGCCAGCACGCCCAGATTATTCGCTGTTTTCATCAGCACGTTTGGCCTGGGAAGCTTGAATGCTGACCAGATGACACCTATTACGATTCCCAATATGATGGGATTTGTAATAATCCCCTTTAAAGTTTTCTTTACCAGTGCCAGATCCATACTGCCCCGATCCGGTTTCAAGAATGAAAGTACAACTACTGCCATAATATTGTAAATTGGCACCGATGCGATGATCATAAGAGGCGCCATACCCGAATCTCCGTAAATATTCTGAATAAATGCAATCCCCAGGATTGCTGCACTGCTCCTATAAGCTCCCTGAACAAATTCTCCCTGTATCGCCTTATCTTTCCAAAGACAAGACACTCCCATCGAGATCACTATACAGATACATGTAGCCACCGCACAAAAAAGAACAAATTTCCCATTCCACACCTTTGTAAATTCGGCTTCCGACAGGTCACAAAAAAGCAGTGCCGGCAAAGCTGCATTGAATACAAATTTGTTTAGTTTATTTACAAACGATGTTTCCATCAATCCCATATGGCGGAAAACATATCCCATCACCATTGTAAAGAAGATCGGCATCGTTGCTTCCAGACTAAATATAAGATTTTCCATAATTTCCCCCTACACGTATCCCAGGCTCCGCAGTACATATAACCACGTGGTCATAGTAAATGCACTGCCAAGCGTAGTCATCATCACGACGCTGGACGTCAGCATGCCTTCATGCCCCATATTCTTGGCCATGATAAAGCTGCTGACAGCCGAAGATGATCCGGATAAAACCAATATGGATACGATCTGCTCTCCACGAAATCCAAATAAAATCGCCAGCGGAAGTACAATGGCCGCCAGACCGATAAGACGTACAAAAGTACATCCAGAAGCCGGACGTATCATAGCAAGTGCTTTTTTCCCTTCAAATGAGGCTCCCATCGCCATCAGTCCAAGCGGTGTTGCCAGAACCGACAGGTTATGAAGAGATTTCTGTACGATCGGTACCTGCGGTACACTGCAAACTGATAAGATCACACCTGCAACGATTCCCAGAATGATCGGATTCGTCACAATTCCTTTCAACGTATCTTTTATCAGTTTGCCATCCATCTTTCCTCTGTTAGGCTTCATAAAGGAAAGAACCACCACCGCAAACATATTATAAAACGGTACCGTACCGATCAGCATGAGCGGAGCAATTCCGGAAGCTCCATATATATTCTGAATAAACGCAATTCCAAGGATGGCCGTGTTGCTGCGAAATGCCGCCTGCACGAACTCTCCCCGGATATTCCTGTCTCTTACCATTCTTGACAATAAAATACATACCAATACACTTATTACCGTAACTCCAATGCAAAATCCTACAAACTTCCCATCCCATAAGGTACCAAAGTCAGCCTCCCACATATCCTCCAAAAGAAGCATCGGCAAAGCCACCTTGAAAACAAAACGATTTAATTTTTTAACAAAATCCCCATCCATCAGACCAATCTGCCGAAAGACATATCCCAACAACATCGTACAGAAGATTGGCATCGTTGCGTTCAAACAAAATATAAGATTATCCACTATTTTCTTATCCTCTTCCCTTGTATCATTATTCCTCAATTCTTATGTTCTTTGAAAAAATCGGGGTCGACTTATATGTCAACCCCGTACTTTTGATCTGAATAAAGTTATGTATCAGACACACAGATCTTATTCAAACATCTTTTTATAGATTGGGAAACAATCCAATGTTGCAAAATAATCTTCCGGTGTTTCTGCCCGGCGGATCATCTCAAAGCTTCCGTCTTCCTTCAGTAATATCTCTGCTGATTTTAATTTGCCGTTGTAATTATATCCCATAGCATAACCATGTGCTCCGGTATCATGGATGACCAGCAGATCTCCCATATCGATCTTTGGAAGCATTCTGTCGATGGCAAACTTATCATTATTCTCACATAAAGATCCTGTAATGTCATATTTGTGATCACATGGCTCATCTTCTTTGCCCATAACCGTAATATGATGATATGCTCCGTACATAGCCGGGCGCATCAGGTTAACTGCACAGGCATCACAGCCGATGTACTCTTTATGTGTATGTTTTTCATGAATCGCCTCTGTAACCAGACATCCATAAGGGCCTGTCATGAATCTTCCCAGTTCAGTAAAGATAGCTACATCATCCATCCCTGCTGCACCCAGTACTTCATCATAAACTTTTTTAACACCTGCACCGATCACACGGATATCATTTGGCTCCTGATCTGGTTTGTAAGGGATACCGATCCCGCCTGAGAGATTGATAAATTTTATGTCTGCCCCTGTCTCTTTTTCAAGCTTAACAGCAACTTCAAAGAGAACTTTAGCAAGCATCGGATAATATTCATTTGTTACGGTATTGCTGGCAAGGAATGCATGAATACCAAATCTCTTTGCGCCTTTTGCCTTAAGAATCTTAAATGCCTCAAAAAGCTGCTCTGTTGTCATACCATATTTTGCATCTCCGGGATTGTCCATGATGCTGTTGCTGATCTTAAATAATCCGCCTGGATTATATCTGCAGCAGATAGTTTCCGGGATATGTCCGATTGCTTTCTCCAGATAATCGATATGTGTGATATCATCCAGATTGATGATCGCCCCTACTTTCTCAGCATATACGTATTCTTCTGCCGGAGTAGCATTTGATGAAAACATAATGTCTCCCTCTTTGCAGTCCAATGCATGAGACAGCATCAACTCTGTCATGGAGGAACAGTCACATCCGCATCCATACTCCTGTAATATCTGGATCAATGCTGGATTCGGGCAGGCCTTTACTGCAAAATACTCCTTGAATCCTGGATTCCATGAAAAAGCTTCTTTCAACGCTTTTACATTCTCTCTGATTCCTTTTTCATCATAGAGGTGGAATGGAGTAGGAAACTTTGCAACAATCTCTTCAAGTTTTTCTTTTGTGACAAATGGCTGTTTTTTCATTTCTTCATAATCTCCTCTTTAAGTATATTCTTTCTTTTTATACTATTTTGCCTGTATAATCTGCATAATATTTGTCATGGCACCTTCTCCGGTGATGACGTTTGTCGCAGGATCACCTGCTGTAAATACCACAAGGTCTCCCTTTTTCACAAGGTTTTCCCTCTTCACCACATACATGGAGTGGGAAATGATATTCTCCGTGGAATCTTCCTCATAACCAGCCACCGGAGTAACTCCCCAGTAAAGCTGCATCTTTCTTCTTGCCCATGCATTCGGGCTGACTCCATAGATCGGGACTTTCGGTCTGAAGTTTGATATCAGACGCGCTGTCTGTCCTGATATAGTCGGTGCAACGATACAGTCTGCATTCAGATTCTCTGTCGCCTGTACAGCAGCGATACCAACAGAGCTGGATACATTTCTGTTTCCTCTGAGAGCTCTGTAATCCAGATGACTCTTATAGTCAAGGTATGGCTCTGATGACTGCGCGATCTTTACCATCATCTGTACTGCTTCTACCGGATACTTTCCTACTGCTGTCTCACCGGAAAGCATGATAGCATCGGTACCGTCATAGATAGCATTTGCAACGTCTGTCACTTCCGCTCTTGTAGGACGTGGATTTCTCATCATGGAATCCAACATCTGTGTTGCAGTGATGACCGGTTTGTAATTCTCATTACATTTCTGAATGATCTTTTTCTGGATATGTGGAACTTCATGAGCCGGAATCTCTACTCCCAGATCACCTCTGGCAACCATAATTCCATCAGAAGCCTTGATGATCTTGTCGATATTCTTAACACCTTCTGCGTTCTCTATCTTAGCGATAACATCGATGCGGTCACCGCCATTTGCATGGAGAAGTTCTTTGATTTCTTTGATTGCTTCTCCTGTTCTTACAAAAGATGCTGCTATAAAATCAATTCCCTGCTCGATACCAAACAAAATATCTTTCTTATCCTGCTCTGTGATAGCTGGAAGATTTACTTTTACATTCGGTACATTGATACCTTTTTGCTGTCCAAGTTCTCCGCCGTTGACGATGCGACAGACAACATCTGTATCTGTAACTTCTTCTACTGTAAGCTGAACCAGGCCGTCATCGATCAGGATCGTATTTCCCACTTTTACATCGCTTGGAAGTCCGGCATAAGTCTGATAACAACGTTTATTATTTCCTACGATCTTCTCTGTAGTAAGAGTAAATGTCTCACCCTCGACCAGTGTTACTTTCTGGCCATCTTCCAAAAGTCCGGTTCTTATCTCAGGACCCTTGGTATCCAGTAATATCGCCACCGGAATCTTCAAATCCTTACGGGCTTTCTTCAGAACATCCATTCTTTCTTTCTGTTCTTCGTGAGTACCATGTGAAAAGTTAAATCTGGCAATATCCATGCCTGCTTTCATCAGTTTTTTCATCATCTCTTCGTTGTTGGTATTCGGTCCCATCGTACATATAATCTTTGTCCGCTTCATCCTTGATCCCCCTATTTTACATGAGTGTGTGTAAACAAATGATCCTGACAATATTCATAATTGCCATTGCATTTTGAGCAAAAACGAAATTCCAGATGTTCTCCATCTTTTTCCGTCCTGCCGCAGATCGCACACTTGTGTTTTGTAATATTACCTGCCTGACTTTGATGGACTGCCTTCTTAAAGGTCTGCCTTCTCTTCACTTCCTTGGGGTTATACCGACTCATATTACGTGTGGAAAAGAAGAATATAATAAAGTTCATCAAAGAACAGATAATCGCAACTCGTGTAACCCAGTTTGATGTAAGCGCCTGCCATATGATCATGATCGCGTAGGCTGCTCCCAGCCATTTTACTTTCAGCGGGATGATCATCATGAAAAGAACCTGCATATTCGGATAAGTCGCTGCAAATCCGAGGAATATGGACATACTGATATAGTAAGTGCTGAAGCTTCCGCCAAGTGATACATTTCCCTGATATATAAAATACAGGATAAAATGAAGCACAAAAGCACCTACGACCGTCATGATAATGCCTCCAAATATATAGACATTATACCGGAAAGTACCCCATGTCCTCTCTAAAGTTGTTCCTATGGAATAATAGAAAAACAAAGTGATGATCGTAAAGAGATCCAATGTGCCCGGCGGGATCAATAGCCAGCTGACGATCCTCCACACCTGTCCCCGCAGGATCAATGCCGGTTCAAGAGTCAGATACCCCAACATCCCCGGTGCGATCGCATAAAGAAGATATCCTGCCGCATAGGTAATGATAATATAGATAGTAAGATTTGGAAGTGCATGTCTTCCAACTTTGCGTTCCATTTTGTTCAAAAAATTCATATAAGCCTCCAAAGTCAGTATTTCAATGATCAGTTACCAATCCCTAGAACAAATCTTTCTTTCGGAAGATAAATGCCACCACAAGGCTGAGTATCAAAGAAAATATAATAACATACAAAAATCCCATCGGATTATTCGCAAATGGCATTCCTTTTCCATTCAGGTTCATACCATAAGCACTGAAGATCATCGTCGGGATAGACATAACGATCGTTACCGTCGCCAAAAACTTCATTACGATATTCAGGTTATTGGATATGACCGACGCAAATGCATCCATCGTTCCACTTAGGATGCCACTGTATATGTTCGCCATCTCGATAGCCTGTTTATTCTCAATAATAACATCTTCCAGGAGTTCTGTATCTTCCGGATACTGCTTGATATTCTCAACTTTCAGAAGCTTTTCCAATACCACCTCGTTGGACCGAAGAGACGTAGTAAAATATACCAGAGATTTCTCCAACTCCAAAAGTTCTATCAGTTCCTGATTTCTCTGAGATTTGTGCAGTTTTTCTTCTACCTGTTCGCTCTTTTTATCGATGATACGCAGGTAATGCAGAAACATAGATGCATTCCTGTACAAAAGCTGCAGGATAAATCTTGTTCTTTTATATGTGTAAAAATTGCGGACACGGCCATCCATAAAAGATCCTAAAACAGGTGTATCTTCCAGACAAACCGTAAAAATCATCTGCTCCGTTACAACGATACCCATAGGGATCGTTCCATACCATTCTTTGTCATTTCGCTCCTCGATGATAGGTATATCAACCAGGATAAGTGTATAATTATCTTCCACCTCTATACGTGAACGTTCTTCTTCATCCAAAGGAGCTCGAAGATGGTCAACTTCAATTCCATAAGTCTCTGCGATCTCTACGATCTCAGTTGCCGTTGGATCGATCAGTGCGATCCAGCTGCCTTCCTGTGCCTCGTTGATCTGATGTACATTATTATCAAAAGTCCTGAAAATTTTTATCATATCTCTGTTCTCCCTTCACCACCTGCAACGGAGGCAAAAACAGATGCCTGAATCCACTCCCCTGCGAATGACAAAATTCATATTCATTATAAAACCCACCCACTTGTTTTGTCAATTTCTTTACAAACTTTCTTGCCTGGGATATAATGAATCAAAAAATGAAATTCAATTCCGATTTTCAGGCGTCTTCCTGCTAATCGGCAAAAAATGATAAAGGAGAATATATGGCTGGTTCACATTTTGGTACAATATTTAAGATAAGCACCTGGGGCGAGTCCCATGGAGCAGGGGTTGGCGTAGTTGTTGACGGATGTCCTTCCGGACTTTCACTGACCGAAGAGGATATTCAGATTTTTCTAAATCGAAGAAAACCCGGTCAGAGCCGTTTTACCACTCCCCGCAAGGAGGATGACTGTGTGGAGATTCTCTCCGGCACTTTTGAGGGAAAAACTACGGGTACACCAATCTCCCTTCTTGTGCGCAATACTTCACAGCGTTCCCATGATTATTCCGAGATAGCTTCCTACTATCGCCCGGGACATGCAGATTATACCTTTGATGCAAAGTACGGTTTCCGCGATTACCGCGGTGGCGGACGTTCCTCCGGTCGTGAGACGATCGGCAGAGTTGCTGCCGGTGCCATCGCATCGAAACTTCTTAACGAAATGGGTATCACGATCTGCACTTATACGAAGTCTATTGGACCTGTTGCTGTCAATGCCTTTGATGAAGATGAGATATTTAATAATAAACTCTATATGCCGGACGCTTCTGCTGCCGATGCTGCTTCTGAGTATCTTAATCAATGTATGAAGGAATGCAATTCCTCCGGTGGCATGATCGAATGCATCATCCGGAATCTCCCCGCTGGACTTGGCGATCCTGTCTTTGAAAAACTGGATGCTAATCTGGCGAAAGCAATCTTTTCCATCGGTGCTGTAAAAGGCTTTGAGATTGGTTCCGGTATGGAGGCTGCAAAAGCAACAGGACTGACCAATAACGACAGTTTCCTAACGGACAGCGAAGGGCATGTATCAAAAGCTACCAACCATGCCGGCGGCATCCTTGGCGGTATGAGTGATGGAAGCAATATCGTATTTCGTGCTGCCATCAAACCTACTCCGTCCATCGCCTCCGAGCAGCAAACGATCAACAAATCCGGTGAGCCTATTACTGTTTCGATCAAGGGCCGGCATGACCCGGTCATCGTTCCCCGAGCAGTCGTCGTTGTGGAATCTATGGCTGCACTTGTGCTGGCAGACGCATTGCTGTTAAATATGAGTTCACGTATGGATCATCTTCACAAAATATACGATAAGTAATCTTAGTTCTTTTACAATATTTTCTTTATAAAAATGCAGATACCGTTTTGACATATGTTCTTAACGGTATCTGCATTTTTAATTTTCCAAACATTTACATATATTTGCTGCTCCAATGTGCCATTTCAAATGACCCAAACAGCATATTTAATATTCTTAATTATACTTCTATATCTGTAAGCAAAATACAGTTTGGTGTCTCTACAGACATTGGTTTTCCCTTCATCACCAGTACTTTTTTCTCATAATCAATTGAGAATGTAGTGATACTGTTGGATTCGTGATTAACCACTGCAATATGCTTTCCATCTGGGAACAATGCTATATCTTTTGGATACTCTCCACTGATCGGAAGTGCAAAATCCTTCGTCAGGAAACCTGTTTCTGTATCTACACTGAACATCGCTACAGAGTTATCTCCTGCTGCCGATGTAAACAAATGTTTTCCATCTGGAGAAATAGCTATAGCTGCTGCACAATCATGCTGTGGATCCAGTTCATCGGACAGGGTGTCTACGGTCTGAACAAGTTCAAAATCAGGATCTTTTCCATTATCCTTGTAAGTAAATACTCCAACCTGATTGCTTAACTCAAAAAGAATGTACGCATACTTTCCATCTTTGCTGAACACGATCTCACGTGGTCCTGATTCTCTCTTACATCTTATGATGTCCACCAGATCAAGACGTCCACTGTGGGTTTTATTGATCTTATAGATTTTAACCTGATCGATACCATTATCTACCGCACACACGTATTTGCCATCCGGTGTAGTTGTAACACAGCTTACATGCGGACGGAAATTACGTTCTGCAACACTTCCGATTCCTTTATGGAAAACGCCATCAACAACTTTTCCAAGTCTGCCGTCTTTGTGCGTATGGACAACTGTTATCTTGCCATCGTGATATCCACCAACAAACAAATATTCGCCATTGTCATCCACAGAAAGATAGCATCCTCTCATACCATCAATATCAACTTTATTGATTGGTTCAAGGTCGCCGTCCGGTTTGATCGCAAATACTGCAACACCTTCATCAGCAATAGAATATAGATACTTGCCATTCTTTGATTTTACCACATAGGAGGAATTGTTTACTGGAACAACTTTACGTTCTGATAAAGTACCTTCCTCCACATCCACATCATACAAATGAATACCAATGCTGCTTCCATGTGTATAAGTGCCCACATAGGCAACATACTTTCCTTTTTCCATGATTACCCCATCCTTTCATATCCGAAAATGATCACGCTCTTCTCGGGCTTTCAATTCTTTGCATTACTTGAGAATTATTTTATCACATTTTTGGAGATTCTACAATTGCTTATTCTGAAACAGCAAAAAATTTTGTGGGGGGGACGCACCGGAAGCCAGCGGATGCCCTGCGCGAACGTGGGCAACGCCGCGGTGATCTATCTGCTAACTTCAACTAAGACGCTCGGGAGAGCCCTCGCGCCTAAGTTTACGTAAGCAGAGGATATCACCTTGGCTAAGGGCGCCCACAAATTGTTCGTGCAGGGCATCCGTTGGCTTCCGGTGCTGTTTGCTGGCCATGCTTGTAGGGCGCGGCGCGGGTTTTGCAGGTCACTTTATTAGTTGATGCATTGTGAAGATTTGGGGAGATTGTGGCAGTAGCAGCACTTTGATAGTGTAGTGGCGTTGTTTTATTCTTGTCGTTTATGTTGGTATTCGTTATAGGATTTTACTGGAACTCTTGTTATTGATTTGCATTTATATGGGGTTATGTGGTATATATAGGGAATGACTTTTTTATTGATTTTGGATTTCAGAGCGGCTCTGATGTATTATGTCAGCATAGCTGGCGAGCCGCTCGCAGCAAGTACGCCGAGGCGTACTTGAATATAGAGGTGACAATTATGGATCGGACTTTTAATTTTGTTATTTCTTGTGATGAGGAGAATCTAAGGATCGGGGATTTTCTTGTTGGAAAAGGGTTTTCCCGGCATGTGAGGACTTTTTTGAAGCATCAGGAGGGGGCTGTTTTGCTGAATGGTGAGGCTGCTTTGTTTTATTTTGTGCTTCATGAGGGGGATCGGCTTACCGTTCATTTGGTTGAGGAGGAGGCTTCTTCTAATATTGTGCCGGTGCAGATGGATGTGGATATTGTGTATGAGGATGAGGATCTTATGATTGTTAATAAGGCGGCTGATATGCCTATTCATCCTTCTATCGGTAATTATGATAATACACTTGCCAATGGGATCGCATGGTACTTTGCCTCACAGGGTATTCCCTTTGTTTATCGGTGTATCAACAGGCTGGACAGGGATACGACAGGACTTTTGATTCTTGCCAAGAATATGGTGAGTGGTGCGATTCTCTCGGAACAGATGAAACGCAGGGAGATCCACCGGACGTATCTTGCCATTGTAGAAGGTCTTCTGCCTGACCAGGGTATCGTTGATGCGCCTATTGCAAGAACTTCTGATTCATTGATCGAACGGATGGTTGATAAAGTTCATGGAGAACGGGCTGTCACTCATTATAGCCGCGTGGCTTATCAAAATGATACCAATCTGTCACTGGCAAAACTCAGGCTGGAAACAGGGCGTACCCACCAGATCCGTGTTCATATGACCCATATCGGACACCCTTTAGTTGGAGACAGCCTATATAATCCCAGCA
Source organism: Clostridia bacterium (assembly GCA_009929525.1). Lineage (GTDB taxonomy): Bacteria > Bacillota > Clostridia > Lachnospirales > Lachnospiraceae > Oliverpabstia. The sequence goes on from SAAH01000036.1 coordinate 29,221, forward strand.
CAATATTACTGGGCCGGCAGGCTCTTCACTCCTGTTCTCTCAAGTTTACGCATCCTATCACAGGAAAGATGATGGATTTCTTTGCACCATTACCTAAGGATATGGCTGCTTTTTTCCCGGATGTTGTGGTTTGAGAGTTACTACTGCTTCTCCATACACACAAACTGGAAAATGCAGTTTCCATGGAAATGCAAGTATGCCTCGGCTTTATACCGGAAGGATATTGGACTCCCACCTCTAGAGGTGGGAGTCTTATCTGCTTTCAGGATAAATTGACGGACACTCAAGAATTGACGTGTCCGAGGGTATATACTAAAAAATCGCTGAATATTGCCTCAATATGATCATAATTGCCTTAATTTTAAGCAGATATTTACATTTTAATGGGGTCAATGGGGTATATACAAAATAATCGCTTGCACCGCCTCGCAATCCCCAAAATACGCGGCAGAGGGAAAAAGAAAATTTGCAGCTGCCCTATTCGCAACAAATCCCAACAAAATCATGTGTTATATATTGAAATAATGGATGCCACGTGGTACACAATTGCTTTTTCTTACTATGTGCCCCGCTTACCAATAATCTGCTTCTTGGCAAATGGAAATCTGAGAGGCTGCATTGAAAACAAGAATCCCACATTTAAGCAAGTATATATTAACTCTGCTTAAATGTGGGATTTTTTTATGATTTCATCATTTATTTCTATTTTTGCACTTCTTACTACATTGCCCGAATCCTTGGCACTTCTGCAACATGAAGGTATTTGCTGATGCATTTCACCAAAAGATCATGATCGGAAACGTGATCCAGACCGGATACGGTGATACTGCCGATCACTCCAACTTCTTCTACACGGATCGGAAATCCACCACCGCAGGCAGCATATTCTCTCGGATCGAGGAAACGTTCTTCCAGGGTTTCCTCTGTCTCTCTAAGACTGATATACATGCGCATACTGCTCTGCTCGGTCACACGCACGGTATTTTCTTTTCTTTCCATCCACTGTTCGTTATAGAGGTTTGTCCCATCCATTCCATATTGGAATACAGTATATCCGTTATTCAGCTTGATCCGCACCGCTATGGACAAACCAAGTCTTCTTGCCTCCATAACTACGATCATCCCCAGCTCCCACGCATCTGCATTTGTAAAACTTGAAAACTGTAAAATCTCTTCCTGCATCTCCAATACTTTTGCTAATTCTTCTACTGTCATCGTTCATTCCTCCCAACTGATAGTTATAGATATTGTTCCAAATCTTTTTTATCATTCGAGTATTTCATCGCACTTTCTACTGTAATTGTACCACTTTGAACGAGCTTACACAAATCTTTATTAAGCGTATGCATACCGTAAGCACCTCCGGACTGCATGACTGTATTCATCTGGAAACATTTATTTTCACGGATAAGATTCAGTGCTGCATCTGTGCCCACAAGGATCTCTGTGGCTGCAATCCTGCCATTTCCCTGTGCTGTCGGGATCAGACACTGGGTAACAACACCCTTTAAGATACCTGATAGCTGGGTACGGATCTGGTTTTGTGCCTCACCGGGACAGGCATCAATGATACGGTCGATCGTCTGGGCTGCTCCCGTTGTATGAAGGGTCGACATGACAAGATGACCTGTCTCTGCCGCTGTAACAGCCGCTGATATGGTCTCGTAATCTCGCATCTCGCCTACCAGGATCACATCCGGATCCTCACGAAGTACGGAACGAAGTGCCGCCGCAAAAGACTCTGTATCCCTTCCCACTTCCCTTTGATGGATCAGTGATTGCTTTCTTTTGAATTTGTATTCGATAGGGTCCTCGATCGTCACGATATGTTCTGCTCTATAGGTATTGATCTCATTTACCATGGCTGCCAGAGTTGTGGATTTTCCGCTTCCGGTAGGTCCTGTTACCAGAATCAGTCCCCTTGGCTGCGAAGCCAGTTCCTTTAATACCGCAGGAAGTTTTAAATCTGACAAACTGGGGATTTCATCATTCAGCAAACGGATGGTTGCCGCGAGATTTCCCTGCTGACGAAATACATTTACCCTTTGACGATTCCCGTCTGAAGTCTCCACTGCAAAGTCAAGATCATGTCCTGAACGAAGGATCTGTTTTTGCTCGTCGTCAAGCATCGATAAGATCATCTGACGGGCTTCAGTCTCTTCAAGAGGCATCTTCTGTAACTTTCCATGAATACGAAAGTATACAGGCATTCCCTCTGACAAATGTATATCTGAACATTTTTGTGCTCTTGCATCGAGCATCATCTGATTCATATCCATAATTGTCCTCCTGTGAAGCCTATGAATAATAAGCTATCTTAATCAGCTCTTCCATAGTCGTTACCCCTTCTTTGACAAGCTGGGTCGCACGTTCTGCAAGAGTATTCATGTGCTGATATTCGCGGGCATACGTTATGATTTCTTCCACAGATGCATGATCAGAGATCATTTTCTTGATTTCCTTATCTATCAGAAGAATCTCGTGGATACCGATACGTCCGCGATAACCCGTATAATTGCAACGATGGCACCCTTTCGGAACACGTATCTTTATGTGTTCACCGATCATCTTTGCCTCGTCCTCTGTCGTTTCCCGTTCCTCACAGCAGTGAGGGCACACCTTTCTCATAAGACGCTGGGCTACAACGCCCACCAGAGAACTGGCGATCATATATGGTTCCATTCCCATATCAATAAGACGTACGATAGACGCCGCCGCATTATTCGTATGTAAGGTAGACACTACCAGATGTCCTGTGATGGCTGCTCGGATAGAAATCGCTGCCGTCTCGGAATCTCGGGTCTCACCTACCATGATAATATCCGGATCCTGACGGAGAAGTGCTCGAAGTCCCACTTCAAAAGTCAGTCCTGCCAACTGATTCGTCTGCATCTGATTAACTCTCGGAAGGTTCTTCTCTACCGGATCTTCTATCGTCGATATATTTACCTGACGCTTTGCCAATTCCTCCAAAACCATATAAAGGGTGGTCGTCTTACCGGAACCGGTCGGTCCGGTGATATAGATGATTCCATTTGGTGAGTGAAGGATACCGGCGAACTTTTCATAATCCTCATCGATCATACCATAATGGCCAATGTGATCTATCGAAGTATTTCCGCCCGCCAAAAGACGAAGAACTGCTTTTTCTCCAAATACCGTCGGGATCACAGATACACGAAGATTGACATACTCCTGTCCGACTTTCAGACGAAAATGTCCATCCTGCGGTACTCTTCGCTCTGCAATATCCAGATCTGACAAAATCTTGATCCTGGCGATCAAGGATGAATGCAGTGCCTTTTGCAATGTCACATAATCAATGATCGTACCATCTACCCTCATCCTGACAAGTGAATGATTCTCAAAAGGCTCGATATGAATATCACTGGCTGACGTATTATATGCTCTTTGGATCAGTGAGTTCAGAAGCTTGATGATCGGAGTGTCTCCTTCTCCTTCTTCAACCTCCAACTCCTCAACCTGTCCTGCCACACTGGTATTCGCTGATTTTGCAGCCTTTCTCGCCTCAACCTCAGAATAGTAATACTGAATTGCCTTTCTGACCTGTTCTTCCTCGCAAAGCTGGATATCAAGCTCCATACCTATGGTCTGACGTACATCCTCCAGCCCATAAAAGTTCAGGGGGTCATTGGTCACAACGGTAAGCATGTGATCACTTTGGGCAACAGCCAGCATATTATACTTCTGTGCAAGCTGCTGAGGGATGATACCCACACTTGCGCCATCCACAGTTGTGGTCCCCATATCCACGACGGAAAGCCCCAGCCGCTGTCCTAAAGCTTCCAGCATCTGACGCTCTGTGATAAATCCCATTTCCATCAAAGCGCCTCCAAGACGAAGCCCTTTATGTTCTTTTTGATAAACTAATGCCTCTTGAATCTGTTCATCAGTAATATATCCATATTCCTTCAGCACTTCTCCAATAGGGACATTCTTAAATGTGTTCATTTTGTATATCCTCCTCTATTGCATCGTATCCTGATCCTGATACAGATATATTTCCAAGCTTATATTTACTACATAATTTCCTGAATTTTCTCCGTTGATCTGCTGTTGGGAAAGAGTATAATCAACAACTCTAATCGGAACATTTTCTTTGTTCCACTGATCGATCAGATTCTCAACTTTCGGCTTTTCCCCTGCTGCCGTAAGGTTCGCTGAAACTGCATACATATTCGCTGCCTGCGGAAAGTCATCCGGATTGACAGTTCCATCCTCCTGAGTGATCTCTGCTGCCATAGACTGCCACAGCATGGATCCCTGGTATGGGATGATCCTGAGGGACTCCGTTGGCATGTTGATAGAAAGATTCACTGCGGAAAGTCCACACTCCAGCACGGTATTGGTAAGGATCCTGTCCATCTGCTGGCTTGTACTGTATGGATAAAACGCATTGACCGTCGTCTCCATACTTTCTTTCAGTTCTTTATTTGCTGTCTGTGCCTGAACAAGTGATGCCACCTGCAGATCAAGTTCATCCTTCTGTGTCTGATAGTCCATCTCCTGCATGCCAAGTTCCTCTATCCTGTCTAGTCCCGGCATAATGACAAGTACGGCAAACCCCACCACAACAAGTACTGTTGCCAAAAGCATAAGCAGCTTTTTGTCCCGTTCTGTTATTTTTGTACTCATATGCCCGCCTACCTTCCTGCTGTTTCTAAAAGATAACATGATATATTTGCAACATATACACCTGATCTATCATCCATCGTATAGCCTGGATAATCGATCCCCGAAAAAATCCCTGTTTCCTGCAGCGCATCCACATATTGATTGATACTATTGACATCCGCCGCCGTAGCCTGCAATACAACCTGTCCCTGTGCTGAATGATACTCCATAACTTCGACCTGCATCCCACTGAAACTGCAGGATACGATGGTATCTGCCACCTCACTGTTCATGAACGGATAAGAATCGAGCATCTGCTGAGTCTGCTCAGTCTGATCGACCAGAAGCTGAAGACTGTCATTTTCCGCCTGAAGTTCCAGGTATTGCTGCTGGGCACTCAGATTAGTTTCATCTGTAACATATTCATAAAGCTTGTCAACCTTATTGCTTCTTGAGTTTCCGCAGTTTTATCCACATAGACCTGAATTAAACCATGTCTTTATAAACAACTTTCAAAAAATGCCCCAAATATAAGGAATCTGATTC
>SAAH01000157.1 GCA_009929525.1 Clostridia bacterium
TCACAATACTGTCTTTTCATTTTTTTCAAAAATAGGACAGATTGGTACTTTAGAAGAAGTTATCTCTTTTGAAATTACATTTTGCGGAAACTCAAGTCTGAATATGATTGAGCGGTTTTTTTATTTATGCTATACTCAATTTATAGTGTGTCGTGTAGAGAAATTTATAGAGAGTTGGAAGTATATTCTGATGAAATGAAGGTGTGAGCAGAGTGGAGCATAGAATAATTGATAAAAAATTTAATATTATGGGTCTATGTATACCTGAAAAACATTACATGGTAGATATCAGCATGAAAATAGATCAGATCATAAAGGAATATATCTATAATGATTACTACTTTACGATGAATCGTGCGCGGCAATTTGGAAAGACTACAACGCTTCGGATGTTAGAACACATCTTAGAGAAAGAGGCACTTGTTATACGCATCAGCTTTGAGGGTAAGGATGAGTACTTTTCATCCCTTAGAGTACTTGCTAAAGGCCTATGCTTTAGTCTGAAAAAGTCGCTGGAAGAAAAAGCAAATTGTATGAGCGGTCAGAAAGAACATCTGATGAAATTAAGCGACATATTTCGCAAAGAAATAGATGTAGACCTTCCATTACAGGATTTGAGTGGACGTATTTCAGAGTTTTGCAAGGCAGCAGGAGTTCGTACAGTGCTTATGATCGATGAAGTGGATCGAGCAGCAGACAATCAGACTTTTTTTGATTTTTTGGGGATGCTTCGTGATATGTATCTGGATAGAGAAGACCGGGGGATTCCAACATTTTCAAATGTGATTTTAGCAGGAGTTCATGATATCAAGAATCTGAAAATGAAACTTCGTCCAGAAGATAAGCATAGTTATAATAGTCCCTGGAATATTGCTGCAAAATTTGATGTGGATCTTAGTTTTAGTCCAAATGAAATAGATGGCATGCTCGCTGAATATGAAAAAGATCATCAGACGGGAATGAATATTTCCCTAATGGCACAGGAGATATATGATTATACATCAGGTTATCCATATCTTGTTTCAAGAATTTGCAAAATCATGGATGAGGAAATTGGAACAGATTATTCATGGAATCGAAATGGTCTGCAATGTGCGATAAGAATACTCTTAAAAGAGTCGAATACTTTGTTTGATGATATGAGAAAACAAATCACAGAATATTCGGAATTGAAGCAGATGATATACGAGATTCTTTTTCATGGACAGAGTTTTCCATATAACCCGGATAATCATGCGATTGATATCGGATGGATGTTTGGCTTTGTTAAAGAACGAGACGGATTAGTGGTCATTTCTAATCGTATTTTTGAGACAAGGCTTTATAATATGTTTCTGTCAGAGGAAGTGATGAAGAATCAAACATATAAAGCAGCTTCACAGATGAAAAACCAGTTTGTGACAGATGAAAAACTTAATATGGAATTGATATTGGGCAAATTTGTGGAGCATTTTACCTCTGTGTATGGTGAAACGACAGAGAAGTTTATTGAGGAAAATGGAAGACGTCTTTTTCTTCTGTACCTCAGGCCGATCATTAATGGAGTGGGTAATTATTATATAGAGGCACAGACGAGGGATCAGCTTCGCACAGATATTATCGTAGATTATTGTGGAAAACAGTATATTATAGAAATGAAAATCTGGCATGGAGAATCTTATAATAAGCGCGGTGAGCAGCAACTCTCTGAATATCTGGATTATTATCATTTGAAACGTGGTTATCTTATTAGTTTTAGCTTTAACAGGAATAAAAAGGCAGGGATAAAGGAAATACAGGTTGGCAATAAAAGTATAATGGAAGTTGTAGTTTGATCATAGACATAAGGCAAAAAAGAGAAACAACCATAAGCGTTGATTCTCTTTTTTGCCTTATTAAGCATCACGACTGTATAAGTTCCATCGGGGGTTATGGCAGCAGTTCATTCCGGCATTGAGATTTCCAATGATATCATGGGCATATGCCATTGCATCGTCCAGAGCTCTTCCCTTAAAGTATCAGTATCCTTGCCACCATAAACGGAAGCCTCGTTTTGCTTTCATATAATACGTCGACAAATCGGACACCTTGTTGTATCATTAGATAATGATAGCATAAATGAAGTATGGATCCAATTCATCTGACAATCTATGACCTTTTGTCGGATTTTAAAGCAGTGGCTGCAGGATATTATCGTGATCCGAAAGGAGCATATATGGGAAAATACAAAGAAGCAGCACAGCAGACGCGTCAGAATATCCCGAAAGAGAAGCTTGTCAGGATGATCCATGAGCTTATGGACAGTAAGTGCCTGCAGCAGCTGACACAAAAAATAAATATGTGAAAAAGCCAGATAAAGAGGAAGAGAAAATGGAACAGTCAACATTGAAAATGAAATGCAAATACTGCGGTGCGGTCATCTCACTGACAGACGAGAGATGTCCCTACTGTGGAAATATTAATGAATTAGCGAAAGAGCATATTGCAGAAAAGAAAAAGTACGAAAAAGATTTGGAAGAAACAGGGAGCGTAGTGAAAAAGCAGTCCAAAGCTTCCCTGGAGATCCTTGTGCGGGCAGGTATCCTTGTGACTCTTATACTGGTATTTTTCCTTTTGATCTTTTTGATGATACATATAGAGAGGGACGCCTATGAAGGAAGGCATAAGGAAGCAATAAAGAATCAGGATGAGATCACGGAAACGATGCTTGAGTACTGGGCGGATGGAAGATATTATGAATTTTATGCATATTGTGATTCCTATGAGCTTACGGGATGGACAGCAGGACCATTTTTAAAGTATTATCCCGAGATGCAAACAGCCAGGTGTTATATGTTTATTAACCGGCATATTGCCAAGTATCTGGCAGAGGATGAAATATACAAAAAGAATGAAGAACTGGAGTCTGTATGTGGGCTGTTGGATGAAATATATGATATGGAAAGCTACAGCTATGAGGCCAGGGGAGTGATCGATCCGGAGGAGAATGAACGTCTGCTGTCACAGATTTATGATAGTATGGATGATGTCCTGCAGACATACTTTGGCTTACATGAGGAGGACTTTAGGGAGAGGGCGACCATGGATGAGGATGAGTGGCAGATTCTGATAGAAGACAGATTAGAGGAGAAAGGCTGAGGATAATGAGTACAGAAAGAGAAGTTATAATATGTCCATCCTGTGGTGCCAGATATGATACGACGCAATACAGGTGTCCCTACTGTGGGACGCTGACACCCGATGGTGCAGAAACAGAATACATGGATGGAATGGAACAGATCAAAGATGAGATGGAAGAGATGCCCGAAAAAGAGCTGGCCAACGGCAAAACGATATTAAAGTCTCAGTTGAAACGGGTATTGATCTATTTTATTGGCCTGCTCACTGCGTTGGGGATCTTATACGCTGTGTGCAGAGCAATGGATGATTCAAATAAAATGAAAGTAAAGGAAGAAATCATAAATGAAATTGGCAGATCACAAACAGAATATGAGGAAGTACAAGAAGGAATATGATTCGGCAAAGAAAAAGACGTTAACAAAGACAAATAAGCTTTCCAAGACAGCAAAAACAGGTCTGATCATAGGTGCAGCCATATTTTCTTTGATTCTTTTTGTTGTCATCATTGTTTTTGCTGAGCCGATAAAAGATATGATAAAGCAGGGGAATCTCAGGAAGAACAGGGAAGAGATCGCTGCCCGGATCGAAGAATATGCCGATCAGGGAGAGTATGATCAGTTGGTAGATTACTGTGATTCCTATGAGATCATGGAGGAGAAAGGAACGTTTGCGGATTATTTTCCTGTGATGTGGAGTGCATTTTATTATAAAAATATTGAATTTTATATAGGGCTGTTTAGCAGTCCGGAGGAACCGGATATGTCGGTCCTGGACAATATGAGTGATTCGCTGGCAGAATTTTATTATGCCTCTTATCTGGAACAGTATACGTACATAGAGGGGGCGGTGAATGAGAAAAATGAGCAGATGCTTTCTCAGATGAGGGAACGGATGGGAGACAGGTTAAAGGATAATTTTCATGTGACAAAGGAAGATCTGGAGGCATTTCCAGAGATGACTTCAGCGAGGTTAAAACGTGTGATCGAAGAGAGGTATCTTGGCTATGAGGAATAGGAAAAGGAAAAAACACAGTTGGAAAATCATAGGGCTGGACATAGCGATCGCTGTGATGACTGTTTTGATCGTAGTGACAGGCTTGGCAGTCATGGGGACCTATGATGATGCGACCAGTTATCGGTGGGAAACCAGCAGATTTTTAAATACGATCAAGGAAAATGATTATCTTTATTGTATCGAAGGATATTATGCTAATGAGATGCATGACTATAAGGCGGACGGGGAATTACAGGAATGTTATGGTGTGTCCCGGTACTTTGAAGCTTCTTATTGGTATGAGGTTTATGAAAACGTGGGGGATACAAAGAAAGCCAGGGAGGCATTGGAGACAAAAGAGAAGGCGAAGGAGAAAACAGGCTCACTTTCTGCAGTTACAGATCGGATCGATAGAATATTTGCTGAATAGGAAAAGAGGGGAAAAAAGTGAATATTACAATGGAGGAAGTAAGGAAAATAGCTGATATCATACCTGGATATATGGTTATATACAGGGTTGATGATGCATTGCACCGGATTTATTATTCGAAGAATCTTCCCGGATTATATGGGTATCAGGAAGACGAGTATGAGAAGTTTCAAGCAGATCCGATGGAACTTATCCTGGAATCTGACCGCAGACTGATCATTGAGAAAATGAGGAAAAATCTGAGAGAGGATATGGAGTCAAGTATCAGTTATCGGATCATCCATAAGAGAAAGGGCAACGTCTGGATACGTGCACATGCACGTAACATAGGAGAAATGGACGGAGCTCCTGTGTATGTGGTCTCTTTGTATGATGTCTCAGATGAGATGCAGAATAATCAGCGGTTGCTGGAATCTTCCAATCAGGGGATCGTTGTATTTGACAGAAAAACGAAAGAAGTTTTGTATGGCAATAGTGAATTTTTCCGTATTGCAGGGAAAACAGAGGTGGAGTGTCTGGAGAAACCATGTTATGAGGTAGTATGTGGAATAGGAAGCTGGGATCCAGGAAAATGTATCTGCTTTAAGGCACTGGAGAGCGGTGAGCCAGTTAAGAATTATGATCCGGAAAGCGGGAAGTGCTTTACTATTATTGCGAAAGAAATCCTATGGGGAGAACACGATTCCATAGCATTTTATATGGAAGACATTACGGAGAGGGAACGGAGTTTCAAGCTGGCGAAGGAAAGTTATGAGAGCGAGCTGAAGATCAGAAATGAACTTTTGAAAGAAGCAGATATTTATTTTATGGCGAATCTGACGAAACATCAGATCCTGGAGAGAAGATTTCCATTTCCGGTGAATGACGGGGCAGTGCTTCCCTGTGCATTTACCAACGAGGGCTGGGATAAAAATCTGGAATCCACAACGATAGAGAAATACCGGGAAAATATGACCTTGTATTTTAGTGTGGAGTCCTTGAAGAAGGCTTATCAAAATGGGGAAACGATTGTAAAATACGAATATTTTCAGGTGAATCCGATGTTTAGCAAGCACTGGTACAGTGCACAGGCGAATCTGGTCAAACAGCCGGAGACAGACGATCTGATCGTGTTGATCTATATTACTGACCGGGATAAGGTCTACAAGCAAAATCTCGCACAACAGAGTATCATGAATGAAGAGATAGATTTTACTGTGCTGATCCATGTACATACCAGAAAAGGCAGGCTGATCACAGCAACGAATGAGTTGAATGTTGATCACTACAGGGATGAATATGATTATGACGCAGCCATGGAGTATTTGCTTGAAACAAAGATTGCAGAAGATTATAGGGAAGAATGCAAAAGGACTCTGGATCTGGATCATGTTATGCAGCATCTGGAGGAGAACAAGTATCTGGTGGTAACATATAATCACGTACCGGAGAACGGGAGAGTTCTCAGAAAACAGGTGCGGGCGTATTATCTGGATGAGACAAAAGAGGATATCGTTTTTACAAGAAGGGATATCACAGATACATATGAGGAGAACCTTGCCCGTCAAAGAGAACTGGAAGAAGCAGTTGAACGGGCTGAAAAGGCAAATCAGGCTAAGACGGATTTTTTGTCGAGGATGAGCCATGATATCCGTACGCCGATGAATGCCATTATTGGTATGACAAATCTTGCGCAGGGGGAAGATAATCCGCCGGCGACAGTGGAATATCTGAAAAATATTGACATATCCAGTCATTTTCTGCTGGGATTGATCAATGATATACTGGATCTGAGTAAGATAGAAAGCGGACATATTTCCCTGGAACCGGAGAATTATCCGTTGGAGGAGTTTACCCGTGCCGTCAACACGGTAATAAAGCCGCTTATGGATGAAAAACATATCGATTTTATCTATGATATGCATTGTGGCATCAATAATGCATATATCGACCGGCTGCGTTTTAACCAGATATTTTTCAATCTGTTGTCAAATGCAGTGAAATTTACTCCGGAATATGGCACTGTTGTTTTCTCAGCGGAAGAGATACCTGGAATCTATGGACAGATCATTACTCGTTTTCACGTGAAAGACAGCGGCATCGGTATGAGTCAGGAATTTATGAAACATATGTATGATGCGTTTGCACAGGAACAGCATGGAACAGGCAGAGCACAAGGGTCAGCAGGGACGGGGCTGGGGCTTCCAATAGCAAAAAGCCTGGTAGAAGAAATGGGTGGAAGGATATCTGCGACAAGTACCCTTGGAAAGGGGACGGAATTTGTTATAGATCTTCCCATACCAGTTGGAAAAACAGAAGAAAAGAAAAATATAGAAACAGAAGAAACTGCGGTCGAACTAAAAGGCTGCCGTATCCTCTTAGCGGAGGATAATCAGATGAATATTCTGGTGGCAAAACGTTTGCTTGCTAAAAAAGGCATAGAAATAGAGGTTGCTATGGATGGCAGAGAAGCGGTGGAATTGTTCGGGGATTCCTCACTTGATTATTATGATGCCATATTGATGGATGTAAGGATGCCGGTCATGGATGGGCTTGAGGCGACACAACGGATACGGAAGATGGAACGGCCGGATGCGAAGAAGATCCCTATCATAGCGATGACAGCAGATTCTTTTAGTGAAGATAAAAAGAAAGATTTAGACGTGAGTTTGCTTTATGAAACGATAATGGCAAGGTTATAGATGGGAATACGGTAAGAGTTATTTCTCCGGTCAGTTTCTTACCTAAATAGTGATTCGTAATGTGCTCTGATAAGTCATTTATCGATTTAATACTTGATAAAAGTGCCTCTGTATCTCCGTTGTTGACTTTTGTATCCAGGATGTTCAAACCACTTCGGAATTCAATTACGGACTTATCATTCCTAATTTCCATGGCCGCTTGCAACTCATCAGCAGGTGTGCACGCCCCATTTCGAATATAATCATAAAGAAGGGGATAATGGCATGTGTACAAACTATAGCTCAAAAGTTTAT
>SAAH01000289.1 GCA_009929525.1 Clostridia bacterium
CTTGAAATGCTCTGCAGAAAAAAGGCCCTGGAGGCTGCGTTCGAATTCATGATACCTCCCTACAGTAAAAAACTCTTTATAAACGTAAACCCCAACATAATAAATTACGAAACATACAAAAAGGGTTTCACGAAATCCTTCCTTGCACAACACGATATCGCATCGGAAAATGTCATTTTTGAGATCACCGAAAGAAACGTGATTATGGATCTAAGAGGCTTCCTTGCAACGATCAACAACTATAAAAGCCAGAATTTCAAAATAGCCATAGATGACGGAGGTGCAGGATATTCCGGTCTCAATCTTATCAGTGATGTCCGGCCGAACTATCTCAAGCTTGATATGAAACTGATCCGCAATATAAATTCAGACAGGATGAAATATGCTCTTGTAAAAGGCATGGTGGAATTCTCAAAAGAATCCAATGTTTCTCTTATAGCCGAAGGGATAGAAACATATGAGGAAATGGACACACTGGTCGGTCTCGACGTGCCATATGGCCAAGGATACATTATACAGAGACCGGACGCTCAGATACGGGAAATCGAACATGACGTTCTGCAGACTCTCAGAACTATTAACCTGAAGAAGAACCATATTATGCAGAATACCGTTTCCAGTCTTTATATCAAGAATCTTTCGACCTATGCCGAAACTGTCTCACCGAACGAGCTCATATCGAATGTTTATGATATGTTCAGGCTTGACGAGGGGCGTTTTGGAGTATGTGTGGTTGAAGATGGTTATCCTGTCGGAATAATATCGCGTGAAAAACTGGCGATAAAGCTGAGCGGTCAATACGGCTTCACTCTCAACGCAAGAAGACCGGTATATGAGATCATGGACCGGGATTTCCTTTCCGCGGACCACGAAACTCCTGTCAGTACAGTATCTTCCACCTCGATGTCGAGGCCAAACGATAAAATATATGATTTCATTGTTATCACTGAAGAAGGCAAGTACTCTGGCGTCGTTACTGTAAAAGAACTGCTTCTGAAGACAACTGAACTGGAAGTATCAACAGCAAAAAATCAGAATCCTTTAACCGGCCTTCCCGGAAACCAGATCATAGAGAGGAAGCTTGACCGGGCTATATCTTGCCAGGATAGGTACAGTGTGGCTTACATCGATATCGACAACTTTAAGGCATACAATGATGTTTATGGGTTTGAAAAGGGCGATCTGGTGATAAAGCTCCTTGCTGATAAGCTTTCGTCAGCCTTGCCTGAGAGCGAATTTCTTGGACACATAGGCGGAGACGACTTCCTTGTCATATTAAGTGACCATACAGACGAATCCTTTTTTCATGACCTTATAAACGATTTCGAGCATGAGGTCCTGGCCCTTTACGATCAGGCGGCTGTAGAGCGCGGATTTATCATTACCTGCAACAGAAAGGGAGAGAT
>SAAH01000158.1 GCA_009929525.1 Clostridia bacterium
GAACATACCGAAGATGAAGTCTTTGTGGCCTGTGAAGAGGCTGTTGCAGAGAGTGCAGACCTGATCCGGAAGATTACGGTCAATGCCAACACGCTGCACTTTATTGTGACTGCTGATCACGGCTTCATTTATAAACGAGACAAGGTTTCTGAAAGTGATAAAATTGGTGGCGTGAGCGACAAAAACAGCATAGTGAAGCGCCGCTATATTGTGTCAAAAGAGCCGGTTAGCGATGATGGAATCTGCAATCTGAGTTTGGGCTATTTGCTGGGTACTGATGATAGCAAAGTGGTTTCCTTCCCTTGCAGCACAAGCGTTTTCAAAACACCGGGCAGCGGCGGGCAGAACTATGTCCACGGCGGTTCTTCTCCACAGGAGATGCTGGTTCCTGTCCTTGACGTGAAAATGGAAAAGGGACACATGGAAACCAGAACGGTTCAGATTATGCTGGTCAGCTTGGTGCAGAAAATCACCAACTTGATTACCTCACTGGATTTTATTCAGTCCGATCCAGTCAGCGATGTGGTGAAAGGCACCACATTCCGTCTGTACTTTGTTTCAGAGGACAATGAGAAGATTTCCAACGAGAATATCTATGTGGCTGATAAACGCGATGCAGACGCTCAGAAGCGCATTTTCCGTATGCGGTTCACATTCAAAAACAAGAAGTACAACAAAGACAAACACTACTATCTGGTGGCCTTTGATGAGTCTAACGGCATTGAGGCGTTCCGACATGCTGTCGTGATGGATCTGGCTTTTGCAGATGATTTTGGTTTTGGAATATAAGGAGGTTTTGCAATGTTTTTGATTGATAAAGACAAGAATAGAATATCAAAAATCTCCAGTAAAACGTTCCATGAACTTGGTTTCAAGGAAAGAGAGCATTTGCAGGAATGGATTGCCAATAATCCGGAATGTTTGGATGAAGAACTGCTAATTATCCAGAAGGAGTTTGACGGGTTCAATGACACAAATGAACGCCTTGATCTCTTGGCACTGGACAAAACAGGCACGTTGGTTGTCATTGAGAACAAGCTGGATGATACAGGAAAAGATGTGGTCTGGCAGACACTGAAATATGTGTCCTATTGCTCCACCTTGACTAAACAGCAGATTGTTGAAATCTATCAAGCATATTTGGACAAGCATCACTCTGGTCAGAAAGCAGTAGATAATATTGTTGAGTTCATGGATGGTAAACCATTCGCAGAAATATCCATAAATGAACATGACCAGAGAATGATTATGGTAGCTGGAAACTTCCGCAAAGAAGTGACATCTACTGTGATGTGGATGCTTAACCATGGGATCAGTGTTCAATGTTTTAAGGTGACGCCCTATCAGCATGGCAATGACTATATGCTTGATATTGAGCAAATCATTCCGGTGAAAGAGACCGCAGAGTATATGATTAAAATGGCGGACAAAGCTAAAGAAGCACAGGAAACCAAGGAAAGCAGTAAAGACATTGAGATTTTACGGAAGACATTTTGGGGCGAATTGCTGGAGAATTTCGGTACCATCTCAAAGCAGTTTCAGAATATCAATCCGACAACTGACCATTGGCTGTCCTGTGGATCAGGTGTTTCAGGTGTTCCTTTTCAATTCTTGATCACGACAAGCTATGTGGCGGTTCAGCTAAATATTGCAAAGGCAACTGCCGAAGATAATAAGGCTATTTTTGATGAATTGGCTTCTCATAAGGACGAGATTGAAGCTGCGTTTGGAAAGTCGCTTCAATGGGTTCGGCTGGATGATAAGATTTTGAGCCGAATTGTTTTCTCCATGGATGGAGTGGACATTAAAAACCATGATGATTGGTCAAAAATGAAGTCTTTTTTGTGTAAATACATGCCTCCGTTCGAGGCAGCCTTGAAAGATGCGGTAAATAAAGCAGCAAAAAAACTGGGATAATGATTCTCCGGATTGGAAGTGGGTAACGATGATTGACGAAAATCTTGATGCACTAGAAGAGATGCACCAAAAGCTGCGGGACAATTTCGCAGGCAAGATAGTCCGCAAGGACTTAACCAAAAAAATCAAAGAAGGAGCCAATGTTCCGGTTTATGTGCTGGAATACCTCCTTGGAATGTATTGTTCTTCGCAGGACGATGATGAAATAGCAGTAGGTGTTGAGAACGTCAAGAAAATCCTTGCCGATAACTTTGTGCGCCCGGATGAGGCTCAGAAGATCCTGTCCGTACTGCGCCAATGTGGCAGCTATACGGTAATCGATAAGCTCACTGTGAATCTGAACATCAAGGAAGACTGCTATCAAGCTGAATTTTCCAATCTGGGATTGAAAGCCATTCCCATTGGTGAAGAGTATCCAACCCGGTATGACCGGCTTCTCTGTGGCGGTATCTGGTGCATTGTGCAGCTGGAGTATGAGTACATAGAAGAAGACAAGAAAAATGGCACCCCCATCAAAATCCGGAAACTGGATCCGATACAGATGCCTCATGTGGATATTGATGACCTGAAAGCTGGCCGGAAGGCCTTTACCAAAGAGGAATGGATGGATCTGATGCTCCGCTCCATCGGCATGGAGCCTTCCACCTTGGAGACCAGAGCTAAATGGCTGCTGATTGCACGTATGCTGCCATTGGTAGAGAACAACTTCAATCTTTGTGAGTTGGGGCCAAGAAGCACTGGCAAGTCCCATCTCTACAAAGAGATTTCGCCAAACTCTATTCTGGTATCCGGTGGGCAGACAACGGTTGCCAATCTGTTCTATAACATGGGCAGAAAAACGGTTGGTCTGGTTGGCCTCTGGGACTGTGTGGCATTTGACGAGGTTGCCGGTATCAACTTCAAGGACAAAGATGGTATCCAGATCATGAAAGACTATATGGCCTCCGGTTCCTTTGCCCGTGGCAAAGAAGAGAAGGCTGCATCTGCCTCCATGGTCTTTGTGGGTAACATCAATCAGAGCGTGGAAGTCCTTCTGAAAACATCCAGTCTCTTTGATCCTTTCCCGTCTGAGATGGGAACCGATACGGCGTTTTTGGATCGTATCCACTGCTATATTCCGGGCTGGGAGATACCAAAGTTCAGACCGGAGCATTTCACCAATGACTATGGTTTTATCACAGACTATTTGGCTGAGTTCATCCGGGAACTGCGCAAGGAGCAATTTGGAGATGCACTGGACAAGTTCTATCGGCTTGGCAAGAACCTGAACCAGCGTGACACCATTGCTGTGCGCAAGATGGTGGGAGGTTTTATCAAGCTGCTGTATCCGGATGGCGTTTATACCAAGGAGCAGCTGGAGGAAATCCTGACTATTTCTCTGGAGATGCGCAGACGTGTCAAAGAGCAGCTGAAAAAGCTGGGCGGCATGGAATTCTATGACGTGAATTTCTCCTACATTGACAATGAAACCTTTGAAGAGCATTATGTCTCCGTTCCAGAACAGGGCGGCGGTAAGCTCATTCCAGAGGGCATGTGCAATCCGGGACAGGTATATACCGTTTCACAGGGTAAATCCGGCATGATTGGCGTATTCCGTCTGGAGTCTCAGATGCTGCCCGGAAATGGCAAGTTTGAGCGAACCGGCCTTGGTTCGGACAGGGATCCGAAGGAAGCCTCCAATACCGCCTTCAATTTCCTGAAAGCCAATGGAAACCGGATCAGTGGTTCCATCAGCACGACCACAAAAGACTACATCATGAACTATCAGGATCTACAAGGGATCGGCATGACAAAGAACCTTGCACTGCCAACCCTGATTGCATTGGCCTCTATTGCCCTTGGAAAGCCTGCTGTAAGCTCTTTGGCCGTACTAGGCGAGATCAGTATCAGCGGCACCATGATCAGGGTAGAGCAGCTTGCAAATGCCTTGCAGGTGTGTCTGGACAGTGGAGCTAAGAAGGTCTTGTTGCCAATTACGTCTGCTGCGGATCTGGGTTCTGTCCCGGCTGAACTGGTTGGCTGTTTCAATTTGATTTTTTATCAGAGTGCAGAAGATGCAGTTTATAAGGCATTGGGCGTTGATTAAGGAGGAAGTATAAATGTCAGTTAATACTTATTTATCGGATTTGGCGAGTTCACTCGTCCTGAGTTCTACAGAAAAAAGCAGTATTTCCACATCGGTGACAACAATTAAAACGCGAATTGATAGCTATTTCGTTGACGTGACAGAGAAGAAATTGTTTGGTTCATATGTTAGAGAGACCATTCTGCCTCGGAAAGCTGATTCCAATTCTGATGTGGACTTGATGATTGTCTTTTCCAACCCAAATGGATATCAGCCTCAGAGCTTTTTGAATAGACTTAAAAATTTTGCAGAGCATTACTACAGCCGCTCGGAAATTTATCAATCAAGTCCAACAATCGTTTTAGAGCTGAACCATATCAAGTTTGAATTGGTGCCTGCATATGTCAGCTATGGTATGTACTATATCCCAAAGGATTCCGCAAACTGGCAATATACAAATCCAGACGGTTTCCACAGTGATTTGCAGGAATGTAATAAGAATAACGGTTACAAAATCAAGCCAGTGATTCGTCTTATGAAGCATTGGAATATTGAAAAGAACTACAGAGACATGGCTTCATTTGCCTTGGAGCAGAAAATTGCAGAAGAGTTGAAGTATTCCTATATTTCCTGCACAAGTTATACTGATTACTTAAAGAAGGCGTTCACTGCTATCAAGTACAGTACGAATTACTCACGAGTGGATACAGCTATAGGACATATCGACAAAGCCTTGGAGCTGGAAGCAGATAGTATGCCATACACGGCTTTAGAGGAAATTAAAAAGGCATTTCCGGGGGTGTGATATGAGCAGACGTGATGACGTGTCACATTACTATGATCCTTCACAGCTCATTGATAAGATTGCAACTTTCCTTTTTTATGCGAATGTTGTCTTAGCGTGCATATCTATCGGCTTATCTGGGCAGGTGAAGCACTATGCAATAGTGGGGCAGGTATTGATTGCAATAAGCTATGTGTTATTGACCACTGTGGATGACTTTTTCTTTTGGTATACAGCGGAGAGCTTTCGCAGAAAAAATGCGATTGAAAGTGCTTATGCCATTGATCTGTCCGGTCTTGTGACTGACGGTTATTACAACAATACGCTGGCTCCATCAACAACCAAATATGCTCTTAATGCTTTTGAAAGCGTCTTTTTTAGTAAGAGTATTGCAAAAAGTATGAATGTAGCAGAATTGATGAAAAGCGTATTCGCCATCGTTGCCTTCTTGCTGTCTTGCATGGAAATCAAAAATGGAGAAATTGTCCTATTGGTGGCTCAAACGGTATTTTCAAGCACTTTTATATTAGGCTCTATTGGACTGTTGGTTTATCAGATGCGGCTTAGTTCGCTATATGATGATTTTTACCATGATTTTGTTACGGTTGGAATCTCTAAAAACGAACAAATTCGACTGCTTCTTGCGGATACCGTGGAGTATGAAGCAGTTAAGGCTCACTACAAAGTAAGGCTATCATCTAAAAAATTTACAGCAATGAATACGGAATTGAGCAGGAAGTGGACTGAAATACTAAACAAAGTGAGAATAGAAGAATGCACGAAATAGAAATCCCGGAGCTACACTCAAATGTGTCGTTCCGGGCTTCTTTTTTTGTTTATTGAGCCATCTGCGCTTTCAGTTTTTCGCCAAGATTTTTGTAATCGTCAATCGACTTGAACAGTTCTGCCACTTTCTGAACCTCATCTTTGGGATCATCCGGCGTGGGCATCTCAAATATCATGTGGCTTTCATCTTCGCCCCAGCCGCACAGCAGATAGGTGTCTTCTGGAGAACGTTCAACAGTGTACACGAACCGTTCTTTCCAATCGGAACTGTAGGCAAAATAAATGCACCGGCACAGTGGAGATATGCTTGCATCAGGCATCAGCACTTGTGTAATGGTAAAACCATCGCCTTTATAGACATCGGTCACTGCAAAATCAGATGCAATATATGGGCATGTGTATTCCTCATCACTTTCATCATCATCATCATTCATTGCGCATAGAAGATCAACAAAGCCATACCCACCAAGGGTAAGAATGCGCTCAACAAAAGGCTTGGTGCCGCTATAGAATAGATGGGGAAGGAATTTGTGCTGGACAAAATAGAACTGTCTTTCCTGTTCTGTCATTTGGTTATTCATACTGACCTCCTTTATGGGCTAGCTTTGCTGTCACATTTTCCGCAGTCGGAGCAGCCATTGCAGGTCATGCGGCTCCCGCATTCCCGACATGTGACGGGATGGTAATGTGGCTTATATAGGTTTTCTTCGGGAATTTCATATCCCCAATCATCGACAAGATGAAATTGCATCGGTTTTCCTAGATGACTCAGACCGGATCGGAATGCCTGTTGTGCTTGCAGCTGCTTGTCGGGGAGACGATATGTTTTTCCGTCTTTGATGAAAACGGATCCGGTTTCGATAAAGTCAAAGGTTACATCGTATTTGCAGCACTGTTCACTGAGCTTCTTTACCCAATCATAGTGGCAAGGCCGGGAACCGTCATAATTTTCCCCACCACACAGAACCTGTTCTATGATGCCTGATTGAAGATATTGTTCTATGTCAATCGCTCCAATGAGTGGAGCAGTCATAATTCCTTTATGTTTGAATGGAAGCTGGAAAAGGAGAGGGATGCGTTCATCGGCACGGCGCTGGTTTTCACACGTCACATTGAAGAATACATTATCCCATCCATCGCCCCAGTCCGTTGGCAGGCAACCGGCAACACGCTCCGGACGCTTTGTCAGAAGAAAGAATTTGACATCCGGTCTTTGTCGAATAATGTCCCAAGCCTCTGGCCGCCATTCATCAGCTTCTTCCAAGAAAAAATCCGAAGTCATGCAAACTCGAATCATTTCTCCACTTTGAACTTTGTATTTTCCCTGCCTGTTCTTCTGTAAGGGATAGCGGAAACCATTCTTTGTACGGTAGATATTACTTCCATCTTGATTGCGCATTCGATCAAGAAAATACATATAGCAGTTTTGGCAGCCTTCGGAGCATTTTCTGCATCCGTGCCATGGGTTCCAAATATCGTGCATGGTTTCCTCCTTTCCCATAATAGAATTGAATTTAGTGACAGGCAGCTAAGCGCTCTGGATGAAATTCTTTTTGATAGCTCCAGTATTCGGCCTGTTCCTCTTCGTCAGCAGGGCGAACGGCTGATTTTCCACAGTCGGGACACTGCTCAGTTTCTATATCACTCCAAAACAGAAAGTGACAGTCTTCACATATGTAAATCATAATCTCTTGCCTTTCAATATTGTATTAGCCCTTACCAGAAAGCATTTTTTGCTTTGCTTCCAAGTCAATATCGTAATAAACATAAGGTTCATCCTCGAAAACGGGCTTGCCATCCTGAAATCCTTTGAGCATAGGAATGGCC
>SAAH01000290.1 GCA_009929525.1 Clostridia bacterium
AACTGCAAATGCAATAAAAAAACCCATTGCGATCCTGTTAGGGTTGTAAAGTGAAAGCGCAATAACTCCAGGTGCAATGAGCCCCCCGCTGCCCAATCCGGTCCTTCTTTCCCATAGGATTGAACAGGTTATTCCTATTGCTAAGATCAGAGTAATATTGCCGTTCATATTTTTAACGTTCCATCTTCAAGCGCAAGTTTAAATGCCAGAGGAAGTCCATAAACTGTATTGCCGCAGCCAAAACAGCGTCCAGCCGATGTTATCAGGTTTGCCATGGATTCCAGGCTTTTAATTTTTGTGTAATATTTAAACAGGTGAGGCAGGAAGGGGATGTCACCAATTATATGGATCCTCTTCCATCCGTTTTGGCTGATCCAGTCATCAAAGGCTTTAAGCCTGTCCCACCTGTCGTGGCGGTGATTATATATGAGTGTAGTATCGGCAGGCAGCCATTTTAAAGTATGGAAATAATCTTTGGTGCTTTTTATATCATTTATTGAAAATGCGAAGGCGAGTTCGCCACTGCCAACTATAAGCAACGAAGAATCAGCTATATCAGGTTTTAATGCATTAAATGAGCATAATACCTTATCTATATTCAGACCGGAGATTTTGCATGCTTCAAGTGCAAGAGGAACATTTATTGAAAGATGTGACTTAAATTCTCTCATCTCTTTCACAGGAGCTAGATTAAGCTTTTTCTTCCTTGCCAACAATCTCATGTCCCAACGATTTGCCAATGTTTCTGGCAAGATGATAGTGCCGCCGTTTGGAAGTGCTCCTGAAAGAGAATAAAGGACACTTTCTTCATCGTTGCCCCACTGTGCCGTATGGTCTGGGTTAGTATTGGTAAGCACAGTTATTGTTGGGGCCATAATGTCCGGGCAAACGGACTGCAATTCCGGTGAAATAGCACTATTTTCTGAAATAATTGCCTGTGTGTCTGCTGGAAGTTGGCAAAGCCACCATTTTAGTTCGGCTACATTTGCGCAGGCAGCGCGAAGGATAGGATATTCTTCCCCAGCATACAGTTCACGGGGAATTACTCCTGTTATCCTGCTGCGACATTCTAGACCACATGAGGAGAATGCACTATGAAGTAACCTTACAACACTGCTTTTCCCCCGGCTCCCGGTTACAGAAATGCGGATCTTAGCATTTATATTCATATACAACCGCCTGCCCTGTTGTGTAAAAAAGGGCGAGAATGCCCTAAAGCTTCTGCGCCCTCCTTATAATATTTTACATCATACAAAAAATATTATTGAATTTTAAAAACCTACCGGTACGCCAAGACGCCTGCTGTCTGCTCCGCCGTTTATTGTTCCGTTCTTGTATAGAATTCCTTGCGCTGTACCAAAATAGTCACTGTATTTACGGATATCGATTTTTTCACCA
>SAAH01000037.1 GCA_009929525.1 Clostridia bacterium
AATCAGATTCCTTATATTTGGGGCATTTTTTGAAAGTTGTTTATAAAGACATGGTTTAATTCAGGTCTATGTGGATAAAACTGCGGAAACTCAAGTATTCAGAGAACTGTCTTCATCTTCCCAATTATTCCTTCCAGCGATTCCATCAGTTCTCTCGCCTGCACAAATTCATTTTTCTGCAGCATTTTCCTGATCCTGATCTCCAGTTCCTTTTTTTCCTGTTCAAGTATCAGGTAATCTTTATCAAAATGATTGGCATAGATCATCTGGCGGAACTTACGTGGGCTCATTCTCCGAACTGTATTATTCTCTACAAAAAGGACATAGTCCACACAGTTTGCCACCGTGTAAAAATCATGGGACACCATGAGAACTGCACCTTTATACTCCGCTATCGCCTCTTCCAGTGCGATCTGGGCATAGACATCCAAATGTCCTGTCGGCTCATCAAGGAGCAGCAGATTAGCCTCCTCCAGCGAGATCAAAGCCAGCTGGAACAAGTCTTTTTCGCCGCCAGACAGTTCTTTTACCTTCTGATAAAGGGTATCTTCTTCGAAACCATATTTTTTCAAATATTCAATGGCATCCTGTTCCTTTTCAAATCCATTTTCTTCAAATACTTTGACCAGAGTCTTATCACCATAAGCAGTTTCCCTAAACTGGGAAAACATCTGTATCTTGGCATCCTCGCTGATCATGACTGCTTCATTTTTATTCTCAAAAATATCTCTGAGCAGGGTGGTTTTTCCGGTTCCATTATCTCCCACGATGGCCACATGTTCTGTCGGCTTCATCTCAAAATTCACCTGTTCCAAAAGCTGCTCATCAAATGCCACACTATAATCTGTCAATGCAAGAATGTATTCTGCTTCAGCCACCTCGCCCAATTTAAAATGTATCTCCGGCTGTTTGATATCTACAAAAGGTGCTTTTGTTTTTCTGGCTTTTAAGCGGTCTACGATCGTCTGTCTTGCATGGACTGCCCTTCCAAGCGTAGCACTGTCGATCATCGTTGCCTTCATCCTGGCCTTTTCCAGTACCTTGACCTGCCGGTCGATCTCTTCCTGCTCCTTGGCTTCTGCTTCCTTCAGGTCGATCTTCGTTGCCAGAAGTTCATAATTATACTCGATATATGTCCCATCGAATTCCTGGATATCTGTATTCTCCAGCTGAAGGATCTTGTTGAAACAATGATTCAGCAGATAACGGTTATGGGTGATAACAATGAGCGTTCCCTTGTGGGCATTGATCAGGTTCCTCAATGCGTTCAGATGGGCAAAATCCAGATACACATCCGGTTCATCCATGATAAGAAGTCCCGGGCTTTGGACCATTTCCTTAATGATCTGTACCAGCTTAAATTCCCCTGCACTCAGGCTGGTGAGGCTTTGTTCTTCCAGCTTTTGCAGGTTTGCGATCTTCAGCTGCTTTTTAATATTGCTTTCATAAAAGTCTCCATCGATCGCATTGAACTCATCCAATGCTTCCTGATATCTTTCAAAGACTGTTTCCAGATCTTCTGCCGTCTCCATCTCTTTGCAGTAATCAGCAATCTTCTTTTCCAGCTTCACAAATTCCTGACTGATATACTGGAATACCGTCATATCTTCCTTCTGCGCCTGTGCCGAATACTGGCTCACATATCCGATCCGATCAGCTCCATCTATCTCAACCTTTCCATCATAAAGATAATCCTCTTCATGCATGAGCAGGTCGATCAGCGTACTCTTTCCGGTGCCGTTCGTACCGATCAGCGCACAATGCATATCATTTTCTATTGTAAATGAAACTTCTTTATATAAATCCTTTTGCGGATATCCATAGGATAACTTTTCAACCTTGATCATAAAACCTCCACGTGTGTTGACTGTTTGCATTTTCTACTGTTCCTGTTAATGAATACCAAAGTATAACACAAAAGAGCAGGGATTTCCAGTGCCTGTGTGTGCTTCCTGACCTGGTTCCCTGCTCTCATTTTCTTCTTTATTGATTCCTTACTCACTATCTGGTATTCTGTGCCATAACGCCCACAAGACGATGCGGTGTATATGGTTCTTCCAGATACGCCATTTCTTCTTCGGTAAGTTTTAGTTCAACCGCATTTGCAGCACCATCTACATGATGAGATTTGGTTGCACCGACTACCGGGGATGTTACTTTCGTAAGCAGCCATGCCAGGGAAATCTCTGTCATCGTCACACTACGTTTCTCTGCCAGCTCGGCAACACGGGATATTATGATCCCATCCTGACCAGCGGCTGCATCGTATTTGAACTTTCCATAAGCATCCTCTTCCAGTCTTTTCGATGTTTCTCCCGGATGTTTTGAAAGTCTTCCGCCTGCCAGTGCACTGTACGGTGTGAGTGCGATATTATCCTCTTTGCACAACGGAACCATTTCCCTTTCTTCTTCACGGAAGATCAGATTGTAATGTCCCTGGATCGATACGAACTTTGCAAAACCTTCTTTATCTGCCAGTGCATTGGCCTTTGCAAGCTGCCATGCAAAGCAGTTTGAGATTCCAATATAGCGGGCCTTTCCTGCTTTTACCGCATTATTCAGACCCTCTAAAATCTCAAAAAGCGGAGTATTATAATCCCACATATGGTAGATATAAAGATCCACATGATCCATGCCCAGATTATCCAGGCTCTTATCGATCATCGTCTCTACATGCTTTTGTCCGGAGATTCCAAGTTCAATCTCCTCTTTTGTACGAGGCAGGAACTTCGTAGCAACTACCACATCTTCCCTCTTCGCAAAATCCTTCAGTGCTCTGCCCAGATACTGTTCACTTGTTCCGCTTTGATATGCAATTGCTGTATCAAAGAAATTAATCCCACGATCCAGCCCCTGGCGGATGATCTTGCGGGAATCTGCCTCGTCTATCGTCCAACTATGCTGACCTCTCGCTGCATCACCAAACCCCATACATCCCATACAGATACGGGATACGTTCAAATCTGAATTCCCTAATTTTGTATATTTCATATTTTCGCCTCATTTCCATTTAATCAACGTTTTGTATCTTATTTGAAACTTATCATACTTCTTGCTACTTGTCAATCATTAACTTTCATGTTATACTACACATAAATATACAAACATATTGAATTATTGTAACTATTCAGTAATCAGTATCCTGCAAGGCTGCTGAACAGTTACGTATTATTTTAGAAAAGGATGGAACATTATGCCAGAATTTGTACGAGCAAGAAGTCCGGAGCAAAAAGAACAGCGTATGAATGAGATCAAGATTGCGGTGGATACACTTTTTTCCGAAAAGCCATATCACGAAATTACGATCACCACGATCGCTGATAAATTAAATTGGACACGAGCAAATCTATATCAATATATATCAACAAAAGAAGAAATATTTTTAGAAATATGTGCTGACAAGAGAGACTTCTATTATGACTCCCTGAAGGCTGCATTTCCTCCCAACTGCGGATATTCTGTTGAAGTATTTGCTGAGGTCTGGTCCGGGATTTTGAATGCCCACAAAGATTTTCTTCATTACAGCGATATTTTATCTACTATTGTGGAAACCAATGTATCGGTTGAGCGGCTTGCTTCTTTTAAGAAAAGATACTATGAGAAGGCCTTTGAAGTATCTGATCTGCTTTGCTCCCACCTAAAGATTTCCAGGGAAGACAGTTATGAGATGTTTTTGAACATTCATTATCATGCAGTCGGGATAGGCAGCATATGCCGCTGGAATCCACTGATAGCTGAGGCATTGGCAAAGGAAAATATCGCGGCACCTGCTATTGATTTCCGTGAAAATATGAAAAAATATATTCTTATGAACTTAAAATCGTATACGAATGCATGAATAAATAAGTACCGCTGATCACCGTTTATCGTATTTGTATCATATAACACGAAAGAGCCACGTTCCTTTTTATAGGACATGGCTCTTTCGTATTCTTGCAGCGCAGTCTGTCTTTGCGGTAATTTATCCTACGATCATTTCTTCCATTTCACGTATCCGCAGTCTTACATTCCGGGGAACATGGGCATCAATCATGCAATATTTTCTCCCGGCATCTCGTAATCTGCCGCAATAATTTCTCCTGGTCAATTTTGT
Organism: Clostridia bacterium; assembly: GCA_009929525.1. GTDB lineage: Bacteria > Bacillota > Clostridia > Lachnospirales > Lachnospiraceae > Oliverpabstia. Next base: position 4,094 of record SAAH01000037.1, read on the forward strand.
TGAAATCTGTGGTATCCAGAACAATATGCGGTCCATTTGCCACAAACGTATCCATGCCTCTGTGGGTAATCCCACCGACAAAATCCTCATACGGAATCTTGGCCACGCGATTATTGTGCAGTTTTTCAGGATAGCAGTCATTTACAACATGTCCTCTGTGCCGGTCCAAACTTTCGTTTCTCTCTAAGAATCTCTGATATATTTTCTCATAATCCCCGGTCAGCGTAATGGTAATGGCTGTATACGAATATTGGTCCAGGATGGCAAGTAATCCCTCTTTTGATATATTTTCGAAATTATTTTCCAATATAAAGGCCTGTTCTCTTTGCATAAGCTGTTTTGCCATGTAATACATGATGTTCATGCTGGCAACACCCAGTTTGACTTTTTCTTCCCTTGAACCAAATCCGATCGTATCATACAGTAATTCCTTGATCCTGTCCTTAGAAATAACCGGAAGCTCCAAATGTTTTGATAAAAGTTCTGCCATCGTGCTTTTTCCCGCCGCTGGGATACCTGTAACCAATATACAATACATAGATTGTCTCTCCTGTTCTTTGGTCTATAGTTCTGCCACATCGACTTTTATACCAATCTCTTCTGCCTGGGACAAAAAATCCTCAGATACGTGTTCGTCTGTTATTATCAACTCGTAATCCTCTATTGTACATACCGAATGGATGGAATTCCGTCCTATCTTTTTAGATGGATAGATTCCAATGTTCATTTTGCTGTTTTTCATGACCGCCCTTGCAAATGCGACCCCGGCGCTGTTATGTATTGACGCCCCAAAATCCACAGAAAGAGCGGAGTGTGACAAAAATGATTTGTCAATCTGGATGTTTTTTACCATTTGGATCGTATAAAAATCATGGCAATGTCCCCGATGTGACATTTCCCCACCCAGAAGGATGACAGCAATATTTTCCTTTTTTCTCAAAGCATCTGCGATCGTAACGGAATTGGTCAGTACTGTGAACTCCAGTTTCTCCGGAAGATTCAAAGCCATGTAATATCCTACGGAGGATGTTGTAATGTAGATCACATCATGTTCTTTTATATATTGGATCGCACGCTTTGCCACTGTCATATAATCCTCGTCCACCTCCGGCAAATCTTTCGGATTATACGTTTTTTCCGGGTAGATTCCCTTTGGTTCTATCGCAATCGCACCGCCATGTGTCCTTTGCAGCAATCCCTTTGATTCCAGCAGCCTCAAATCTCTCCTGGCACAGTCTGCCGATACTTGATATGACTCCTGGATCTCGGATACCATGATTCTTCCTGTCTCATTGATTCTTTTGACGATATCCTTTTGTCTTTCTTCCATGAACATAGTTTTTTCCTCACGCTTATCTTTGTTTTCATTTCCGTTTTCTTACTTCTTCTTGTTCTGTTTATTATTACGTGCGTTTACATTTATTTATTTTTGTTTATTCTTGTTTCCTATTATACTTGCTCATTTCGAAAGATGCAATACTGGCTGGAAATATATTTTTCCATTTTGAAAGCCCTTATTACTGTTAGCTGGGGCAATGACAGGCAAGATTCGCCTCCTGCCCTGTGTCAGGACTAATAACGCGGCAATGGTATAAATGTTGCAAGATGCCCCAATTCACTTAAAATCATCGTGTTTTGCCAGGCAAAACGGAATATATTTTTGCTCTTTTGTGTATATGCCCTATCTCCCACTCACCTGATAATTGCAATACGCCTTTTTCCCAATCAAGACAAATACCACCGTTAATAAAGAATACAAGATCGGAGCAAACTGCAGGGATGTAAGCTGAAGTCCAAAGATAGATATCAATCTGCAGTCAGTGATTCCCAGATCCAGCTTCAACAGATTAAGAGGAATATAATTCCACATCTGTGAGATGGTGCGCATCTCATAGGGGATTGAGCATAAGACCGCAAGGAAAATGATCGCGATCACCACAGCCATGGAACCAATATTACTGCGTAAAACTTCTGCAAGCATCATAGTAAAACACGTGATCATAATATTCGACAGTAGTAAAATACCCAGTGTAATAAGAAAAATCTGTCCCACGGAAAGTGTTATCGAGGAATAAGGCATCGATAATTGAAGAACAGCATCGAAACCTGTGGTTCCATACATGAGAAATTCTATCCCCATCACGATTCCCATATAGATCAGCGTTACAACAAAGGACACCACTGCTCCTGCCGCCATTTTGGCGTAAAATACTTGTTTTCTTCCAAGCTTTGAGCACAGGATCAACTGATCCATCTTTCGTCCATGCTCGTCTGTAAATATCCCGCTAAGACAAACTGCAATAAAAAATGTAACAACCATGCTGATAAGATACACTCCTGATATGGAGATCAGATCATTAAAGCTTTGTGCATATTGGAAAGTAAATGGTGTTTTCACCTGTTCTTCTTTTTCACTCCAATATTCTTTTTCGGATTCAGACAGTCGATAATTGTCCCACTGTGCCTCCACCGTTTGGCTTCTTTTTTCATACAGTTCTTCCGCTGTGATAGTCACCGGATCCAGGTCTGATCCTGATGTGATAGACCGCACAAACCAGGTGATCTGATGCATGGGACGGATTATTTTCTGATATTCATCCGTAAAAAGATAAGCGATATTACTCCCCTCCGTTGAATCCTCTGTGGCTTCCTGAATCTCCTCCTGCAAAACCATCGCATCCTGCATCTTTCCTATGAGTTCATCATCTATCTTTTTCCCTGATAGTTTTTTCCCATTTTCCCGTTCGATCATCTGGCTTTGCGCATGAGTCTCATACACCTCTCCCTCCACATAAACGGCACCAAAAAAATACGAGGAAGCCAGTATCGTCACAAATACCCCAAGGACTACAAAGATAATCCAGAATAGCTTTCGTTTCATCAATTTCTTTAATTCAAATCTAAATAATACACCCCAGATACCCATCTGCTATTCCTCCATTCCCCTTAGATAAAATTCTTCCAGATCGCCCTCTATCTCTTCTCGTTTTCCCCTGAATATCAATTGTCCTTCCTTCATCACAAGGATCGTATCCGCTATCTTATCCACATCTGATACGATATGCGTTGATAAAATAATGATATTATCTTTTCCAAGTTCCTCGATCAGATTGCGAAAGCGAACCCGCTCCTTGGGATCCAACCCTGCTGTCGGCTCATCAAGGATCATGATCTTTGGGTCATTGAGCAGTGCCTGAGCGATCCCAAGACGCTGCTTCATCCCACCGGAGTATGTCTTTATTTTCTTTTTTGCTATATCGCTAAGAGATACAAGTTCCAGAAGTTCTGCAATCTTTTGCTCCGCAGCTTTGCGATCCAAACCTTTTAGCGAAGCCATATACATCAAAAAATCCCATCCCGTAAAGTTCGGATAATATCCAAAATCCTGTGGAAGATATCCCAAAAGCTCCCGATATTCCTCCGTATTCACGTCGATTCCATCATAAGAGATCGTTCCACTTGTGGGAGTAAGGATCCCGCATAACATACGCATCCACGTGGTTTTCCCGGCACCATTTGCTCCCAGAAGTCCATAGACACCCTTCTTAAGTGTGATGGAAATGCGGTCCACTGCTATCTTATTCTTATATTGTTTTGTCAGTCGGTCTACCTTTAATTCCATGCCAGTTCCTCCGTTTTTTGAATCATTTTATAGCTTTCCCAAATCGTCATTCCGATCAATAACAGTAGCACCAGACACCATAGCTTCTGATATTTCGCTTCATATATCACAGGGTAACAACTGGTTATTGTAATTCCACCCACACACACGAATGCCGCCAGTCCTGCACAGGCATAAGTCGCATCTTTCCCTCTCCATCTTCGAACTATTGCAAGATTTCCCAAGGCAGTCAGCATATATGGTCCAAGAAGATACAGGGCATTTTCCCAAAAGTTTTGAGGCAGCACCACTGCTGCCAGCGCCAGGATTAAGATATTCTCCATCCCCAGAATCCCCATTTTCGCCATCATTACACTTTTCACCGAAAAACGCGCTGCCATCTCTAACTCATCCATACCGCAGGTGATGGAGCGCACACTTTCTGTCACAGAAATCAGCACTAAAAATGGGGTCAGCGAAAATACCAGTGCAATAAGCTTCGGTTCCAATACTCTGCTGGTCAAAAAAATACCGGCAAACACTAATACTGAAGTGACCCATACCCATCCTGAGATATATCTGACCTGAAGTAACAGCATATTCCAAAGGCTGATTTTTCTTCTATGCATTTTCTTTAAAAATTCATTCTTCCCGGTTGGCGCCGGTGCCTGATATACCTGTCGCAGCTGCTGTTTTATTCCTATTCTCATCAGATAAACTCCTTTCTAACTTCTTCAAGATACGTTTGATCTCACGATACAATGCAAAACGTGACATCTGATACAATTGCGTCAGCTCTCCCATGGGGACTTCATTCACTACACGAAGAAAGATGAGCTCTCGTTCCTCCCTCGGCAATTCCTTCAGTGCCACATATAAAGACAGGTTCTCCGCCCACTGCATTGATTTTTCATCTGCGGGCATCATACTGTCCCATTCCCTGGGCAAACTCTCCGGCTTTTCCTTTCGGTAATAGTCGATACAGAGGTTCCGGGCGATCGTATATAAGAAAGCCAGTGTCTTTCCCTTATCGGTGTAACGTTCACTCTCTAGAAAGTGCAGGAAGGTTTCCTGTGCGATATCCTCCGCCAACTGCTGATGATGCAGTTTAAAAAAGCAATAGCGATAGATCTTGTCATAATGTTGTTCCAGCTTTATATCCATGGGAAACCTCCTTTCACCTTGATTAACGTATGGGATTCCTGTTATGTGCGAATTAATTTATAATAACATTAAAAATGACACAGCGGACCTTTTTTCTCATGTATAACAAAAAGACGCAGATTCTGCCATATGGTCTCATCTACGTCTTTATCTTTTCTTTTTATGTATTAAAATTCCTTCTGCCAAAGCCGCCATCACTTGACTGCCTGGAATGTGATTTCCTCGTTTCCAGAAAAAGTGTCAAATACTGCCAGATCAGATGTTACCTTCCCGATCGGTATCACTTCCATCGTCAGATTCGGGCGATCTGTTTGTGCATAAAATATAGCCATAGTATTATTTGTGCTGCAATATGTGATATCCCCATTTTCAAAATTCAGTTGCCCGTTTTCTGCATTGAGCGGAGTAAAATCAATGCCTCCATAATACTCACGCCCACCATATCCAGACATGGAAACCGTTATCGGTAATTTTTCTTTAAATTCTTCTGCCAGTGAACTATTGTATAGCACACCTTCCAGAATTTTATCATCTATCACGATCTGAATTGGCATATCTTCGGTTGCTGTACTGTCTTCACTTGTATTATCTGTATTTACATCGGCAATCTGAATTCTGTCCAGCCATTCCTGCACCACATCCTGCGCTCCCGGTACATCTTTTGCCTCAATTGCGATCCCCTCTTTCACAGAATCCACATGACTTGCTTCCCGAATGGATTCATAGCTGTTTCCTGCTCCATATCCATCATGAGTGCAAAAGGGAATCACTGTTTTTCCAGATAGATCATATTGATTTAAAAAGGAAAGAACTGCCTGCGGAACATCTGTAGCCCAGATAGGAAAACCAACAAATATAGTATCATACCCTGCCATATCCAAGCTGCTTTCCTTCAATCTGCTCCTCCTGTTCTACCAGTTCCTGTTGTGTTTTATCAACAAGCCGTAAAATTTCTTCTGCCCTTCTTCTGAGCAAAAGGCCTTCATTCGTTAATGTTATTTTTCTTGTACCACGCTCAAATAGTTTCACACCCGTTTCTTCTTCCAGTCCAGTCATCTGACGGCTTAAAGTTGGTTGTGTGATATGCAGAGCATCTGCTGCCTTGGTGATACTTTCCTCACGGACTACTGCAAGAAAGTATTTTAAAACACGGATTTCCATAGTACGCCTCTTTCCATTTTGTGTTGCTATGTCTTTTTATAGATTAGTATAACAACACTGGCGGACTAAAGCAACCTGCTTCTCCATGCTTAATATCCAAGTTCCTGCAGCCACCCGCCTATATATACGCCAATATTGTTGACACACCGCCTATCAGCATAAGATGTGCCGGATAAAATACGTAAAAGAAATACTTCAAATGTTTTTTCTCACGTCTTTCATCTGTCACTGCCAATAATGGCAACGTCAACATGGCAAAATATTGAATCCCGCCAAGCCTCACTGACAATAAAAGCAGACCAACAGCAAACCCAAGCAGCGGAAACCATTTCCCATATATATTCTCCGAAAAATCAAGGGTATCAAATACCTCCGCAAAAACAGGAACCATCATTGCAAGCGCTGCTATCATTTTTAATTGATTTCTTGTAATTGCAAACATATTTTTCGAATCCATCAGTAAATGAATATCCTTTCAAAATTTAAACCGCATAGATAAAATTCACGATTCCACCTGCAATCATAGAAAATAGCATAATGTACAAAAGATACAGGCAGAAATTCTTTGCTCCTAATACAATCTTTACGGCTCCAAGATTGGTGATCTTTGTCGCAGGTCCTGTGATCATAAATGCCGTTGCTGCTCCAGCACTCATACCGCTGTTCAGCCATTCCATCAGTAATGGTATCGTTCCGCCGCCGCATGCATAAAGAGGTACTCCGATGGTTGCTGCGAGCAGCACTCCAAATCCTCTCTGTGAACCGAACAGATCAGCGATCCATTCAGCAGGGACATATCTTTGGAACAGTGCAGACAATGCGATACCAAACAGGAAATACACACCTGTCGCCTTCACATTACGCCATACATTTTTCAGATAACGAATTACAATATTAGGATCTGTATCATGGTTCGATGGTTCCTGCATTTTGGTAAAGTTAAAAAAGCTCTTATCCTTATAAAAGATACGGATACATAATCCCGCCACGATCCCGCAGATAGTGCTGGTGATCAGACGCACCATTGCCATATCCGTTCCAAGGGACAGGCTATAGATAAACAGCTGTGGGTTAAGCATAATAGAACTCATCATAAATGCTGCCAGCCAATCATCCCGCATCCCTTTCTTAGAAAAGGATGCGGCGATCGGTATGGTTCCATACATACAAAGCGGAGATAAAATTCCCAGCATACTTGCAAGTACAATGCCAAATATGCCATATTTTTTTCCTGAGATAGATACAAACAGGTTATGGATCAGATTCTTTCCAAACACGGAAACAGCAGATCCGATCAACATACCAAGCACCCAGAACCGGAACACCTGCTCTAACTGTACTTCAAAGTAATACCATAAATAGACAAATTCTCTCTGTAAAATATCAGCCATCAATGCTCTCCAGGGAATACGTGCGGCTTCCAAGACCGATTTCTTCTGCTGCTTCTAACGTATGTAGACCATTTCTGGACTCGATACGCTCTACAAGGCTTGCTCCATCACCATTCTCCTGCTCATAAACCAGATCAATACATGCCTGGTCGAGTGCTACAGGATCAGTAGATGCCAGGATTCCAATATCATGCATATCCGGTTCTGCTGGATTGCCATCACAATCACAGTCAACAGAAAGTCTGTTCATGACATTGATATAAATAATATTTCCGTTCAGGTAATCAGACACACCTTTTCCAGCATCTGCCATAGACTCTAAAAATGGATCCTGCGCAGCACTCCACATACTTCCTCCGCCGCCTGCTGTATGTATCAGGTTCTTTCCTTCGGAAGAACCAATACCGATGGAAATGTTCTTGATCGCTCCACCAAAACCTGCCATAGCATGTCCTTTAAAATGTGACAGTACAACATAATAATCATAATTAGCAAAATGGCTTCCAACCAGATCTTCTGATAATTGCTTTCCGCCTTCAATCGGAATGCTCATAGAACCTTCTTCATCCATAATGTCAACATCTGCAATAGCTGTATATCCATGATCTTCGGCAAGCTGTTTATGCATTGCTGTGTTGGATCGATCTCCGCCGTAAGCAGTGTTACATTCTACGATAGTCCCTTCCAATGTCTGCACCAGATCCTGAATGAGTGCCGGATCAAGGTAGTTACTTCCGGTTTCACCGGTACTGAGTTTTACTGCTACATTCTCTGCATCTATCGTTACACCAAGGGCTTCGTAAGCTGCCATCAGACCTTCCGGACTGATATCTGTTGTCATGTATACAGAGGGTACTCCTTCTGCACTGGCTGTTTGACTGCTGTCCGCCGGTGCTGTTTCAGGCTGTTGGGTTTCCGGCTGCTCAGCTTCAGGTGTTGTCTCCTGTGCGTCTGCTTCCTCGCTATTTTCAGTATCTGTATCTTCTGCCACATTGTGAGAGGTATAATCTTCACTCTCCCCGGATGATGCACTCTGATTTCCTGTACTGCATCCTGCAAGGCTGATAACAAGTCCAAATGCTAATATACTGCTGATAAACTTTCTTTTCATGGGGTTTCCTCCAATATTTACTTTTCTGATTTTATGTTTTTAGTTTCCAACTTAAGCTTGGACTTCTTCCAGCCAGTTCAAAACTCTGTCCTTGGAATCTGCAACATCCAGGCGGTATACGCCAAGTACGTTGTCCGATATACTGCAGTTTTCCGGCAATTCCTCTGTAATGGCATCAACGCTTCCCGCCAGCCCGCCAGTTCCATGAGAGCAAAACAATATGATCTGCTTTCCCTCAAAATTATACTCATCGATAAAACTAAGGACTGCCATCGGTGTGGCATACCACCAGTTAGGATAGCCCAAATAAATGGTATCATATTGATCCATATTTTCCACATGAGTTGCAAGCGCTGGTCTGGCATCCTGTGCATTTTCCTCGGAAGCTCTGTCAAGACACTCATCATAATCACTGGAATATAAATCTTCTACCTGTATAGAGAACAAATCTGCCCCTGTCTCTTCCTGGATCCAACTTGCAATAAGCCCTACATTTCCCGGCTGTAATACACTGGCCGAGGTTGTTGCATCCACATCTACTTCCTCCGAGTTCTCCACATAAGTATTGTCCGCCCAGGTAAAGTAAGCAATCAATGTATTCCCTGTATCACTTCCGGTTTCCAACTCGACAGGCTGATCCTCGTCGTTTGCTGCCTCTTCTTCGTTTGTTGCCTCTGCTTCACTTGTTGCCTTTGCTTCGTTTGTTGCCTTTGCTTCACTTGTTGCCTCTGCTTCATTTCTTGCAGGCTCCTGATTTCCGCATCCTGCTAAAGTCAATACTGCAAGCAAAATCAGTATTGGGGACGTTCGTCGCTTCATACGCATCTCCTCTCCTGTCATGGTTCAATTGCCATAGTTCTATTTTGTTTCCAGCTGTATAAGGCCACTTTCTTTATAATCCATGTATATTATTTGCTTCCACAAGCTCCTGCAAAGATATCTGTGGATTCCGGAATCTTGCTTTCGGATTCTTATCTGTTTTTCCCGAAACGATAGCATTTTGGGGACAGTTCTGTGCACATGCCTGACAATACTCACAGGCGCCTTCTTCTCTTACCGCTCTTTTTTCTGATATGCTGTATTTTCCAACTGGACAGACCTGTGTGCATATACCACATCCAATACATTTGTCTGTCACCGAAAGCAGCGATCCATCAAACAATTCCGGTGATGCTTTTGTCATCTCTATGATTTTTTGATGATGGAGCACTTCATTATCAAGAGTTTTTTCATATCCGACTTTATGGTGCTTCACATTTGACAAAATTTCTTTTATCTGTCTGTCAACATCTTTATCCATAGCCATCTGTTCTGCCAGTTAACTTAAATTTTTTCCCAAGGCATATGCCATTTTTACATACTCGGAATGTCTGGTCATTGCCGGACTCCCACATCCTTTTCCTAAAATCTTTCCACACTCTTCCAGATTCAGATATCTTACCAATGTCTGATAATGGGCTTCCAGGGCATCAAATGTCCAACTGTCACTGTTCCATGCAACAGTAAGCAGCGCTGACTTCATGTGCTTTCTGGTAATACTTGAATTGTATGCACAAAAACGATCGATCACTGTCTTCAGCTGTGCAGACATTCCATAATAATAGAGTGGAGTAGCAAATACGATCATATCTGCACCAAGGATTGTTTCTCTGATCTTCTGGTTATCATCCTTTTGCACACATGGTCCTTCATATCCGCAGGCAACACAACCGGTACATGACTTTATATTCATTGTTGTTATATCAAACCGGATCACACTATGTCCGGCACTTTGTGCACCTTTTGTAAACTCTTCTGCCAATATATTGGTCGATCCCTTTAAATTAGGACTGCCCTGTAATAAAACAATCTTCATTGAGTTCTCCTTTATCGGACCATGTCCGCAAACTGCCTGATCGTATGATTCATATTCAACAATTTTCCTGGCTTCCACTCCATCTGAGGATACTGATCTTGTAAGCTTCTCTCACTATGGGAGATTCCGCTTCCTCCAGAAGTTGCAAATACTCTCACTGTTTTTCCTGTAAAATCATACTTTTCCATAAAAGTGTTAATGATAGTCGGTGCCAAATTCCACCATATAGGAAATCCGATCAGAACTTCATCATAAGATGACAGATCAAGATTCATGTCCGCAAGTTCAGGACGTAACATCAAATTCTTCATCTCTATACTGCTTCTGCTCTGCTGATTGTTCCAATTCAAGTCCTCTGCTGTATATGGGATCGCCGGTTCAATTTCCCGGATATCTGCATCTAAAGCATCCGCCAATGTATATGCTGCCTGTTTTGTTTCACCACTTGCACTAAAATATGTGACTAAAATCTTTTTACTCATGCCGACCGCCTCCTATTCTATTTTTTTCGCTCGCTTAAAAGTTCTCCGCCTACACCGATATTATCCAACTCTGATTCTTTTAAAAAAACATAAAATGCAGACTTTGGTGAACCTATGATTTTCGATGCACTCTCTGTAAATTCTTTCACTAACTGAGCTTTTTGTTCTTTTGTCAATTTAGCTGCTTCTAATGTGATCACTGGCATATGCTTGCCCTCCTATACTTCACTTCAAGTGTTATTAGTTACTCTATGATTCCATTCGTGCGAAGCCATTCCTCCACATCACTGGATAAACTGCTTCCTCCTGAATAATGGATAGATAAACCTTCTCCCATGGCTGAATCCGGTGCAAGTTTTGCGATTGCTGTCAGGCTCTGTCCAAATCTGCCGCCGCCATGTGAGCAGAAAGGAATGATCGTCTTTCCTGCAAAATCATACTCTTCCAGGAAGGATGCAATCGGCATTGGAATGGATGCCCACCAATTTGGATATCCGATCAGTATCGTATCGTAATCATCCATATTGTCAATATGCTCTGCAATTTCCGGTCTTGCCTGTATGTTCTGGTCATGCTGAGCCTGATCCAATACGGTGTTGTAATCACTGGAATAAGGTTCTGTCAATGTGATCTCAAATATATCTGCTCCTGTCTGAGCCTGTATCTCTTCTGCCACTCCCTGGGTATTTCCGCCCCAGGAGAAATAAGCGATCAACACATTTCCCGCACCGCTGTTTCCTATCGTTTCCTGATTTTCTTCTGCCGCAGCTCCTACAATATCTTCACTTTCATTAAATGCATTGCGTACCAGCCGAATACCAATATTGAAACTGCCCATGTCTTCTTCCAGTGTGGCACGATATGCACTTCTTATATTTTTTGCAAAATCATTCCATCCACCACCACGGTATACTTTCAAATTTCCATCCACTGGTCCTGTAGGGTCAGTCACTGCTCCTGTATCATAACTGCCATAATAGTCCCACACCCATTCGCTGACATTTCCATGCATATTATAAAGTCCCCATGCATTTGGTGAAAAGCTATCCACCGAAATGGTAGTTTCTCTGTATTGTCCCGGCTGTGTAGTCAGATTGCCCTGTGAAAAATAATTTTCTTCTATTTCGTAGGGGTAATTTCCATAATAATTGGACTCATCCGGACTAATGGAAGTTTCTGTATTAAATGGGGTTACTGTTCCTGCCCGGCAGGCATATTCCCATTCTGCTTCTGTTGGCAGTCTATAGCCATCAGCTCCACGATTCCAGGAAACAGTAACGTTTCCCGAAGCCGCATCGCCATCTATGAGATAAACAGATGTCAAACCCTCCTGTTCGCTTCTGGTATTGCAGTAGATCACTGCATCCAGCCATGAGATATTTTCTACCGGAAGATCCTCTCCGGAAAATGTACTTGGATCATTTCCCATGACAGCTTCGTATTCTTCCTGTGTCAGCTCGTATGCACTCATGTAAAAATCACTTACTGTCACAGTGTGAAGGTTTTCATCTGGAGTTCTCCATTTTTCCGTATCCGGGCTTCCCATCTCATATGTTCCGCCTGTTATGTATACAAATTCATCTGATATCGCTGCTGCCTCTGATGCAGCTTGATCCACGGAGTCTTCTGCAGCTGTTTCCTCAACGGGGTCTGTTTCTGGTTCATCCAGACTTTGAGCCATTGCGTTTTCGTCTGTATTCACTCCGCCCCAGGAATCCTCCTCCTGTTTCTGTGGTGTCATCATAATGCTGCACAAGCACATGATCATTGCCGCCACGATACATATAACTCCCTGAATACTGCTTTTCTTTCCAATTCCTTTTGACAGATAATGTCCCACAAAGATCCATGTGGACATCATAGCCAGATTTTGGACGATTATGACAGCACCTGGCGTTTCAAAATCTAAGACAGCAAATTCATTTCTTAGGAACATGTTATAAAATATTTCGGACTGTCCAAACAGTATGGCTCCATAAATGCCGATGGCAGCAGCTGCAATTCTTAGGATCCAGGTCAGAGTAGCATTTTCACTGTTCTTGTTCATCTTAGGATCTTCTGATCGTTCTGCTTTTTTCCTGCCTCTCAGTTTTCCGATCATCAGATTCCAATGCATTCCCAGATGGATGCTCATCAGTACGAAGGCCCAATAAGACCCTGCCAGATGTAATTTTCTTGCCGTTGCCATGCCGCCGCTGATCGGCAGGAAATCAAATACAAAACGGGACATCACAACTCCGCTGTATCCAGTCAGAACAATTGCCACCACAACCAGTAGATTTACAATTGTCCGTAATACCCTTTGTGCGGAATACTTTCCCTTAAAAAGTACTTTATACCAACCGGCATTCAGGCAGTTATGTATCACAAACAGTACAAGCATTCCTGCTCCGATCCATTCGTGATACTCATCTCCGGTTACCTGAAATGCCATCAGAAAGAGAAGTGTTATTGACATGACTACGTCAAGTACTATCTTAATCTGTTTTTTCCGAATCATAATCCATTTACCCATTCCATAACACTTTCAGCAGATTCACTTCCGCTAAAACGCTGACCATCCAACCAGTTTCCGCTTCCTGCCAGTTCCTCTAATGTGCTTGCAGAAGATCCCATACCGCTGCTTGCAGAAGTACAGAACGGAACTACTGTTTTATCTGTAAAATCATAACTTTCAACAAAAGTATCTAAGATTCTTGGAGCTTCACCCCACCAGATCGGATATCCGATATAAACGGTATCATACTGATCCATATTTTCAATGCTGCCTGAAATTGCAGGTCTGGCAGAAGGATCATTCATTTCAACCGTACTGCGGCTGTTATTGTCACCATAATCAAGATCTGCCTCTGTGTATGGCTCCTGTGCTATAATCTCATAAACATCTGCGCCAAGTCCATTTGATATACTTTCTGCTATTGCTCTTGTATTTCCCGTATTGGAGAAATATACAACCAGCGTACTGCTTCCACCTTCTGTTGTATCCGCCGTTTCTGCTTCAGCAGACGGCTCCTGTACCTCGGCCTGCTCAGTGCTGCTTTCAGGAGCTTCGGTCACTTCAGGTTCTGTTGTTTCGCTTTGATTTTCCTCATTTGCTGTATTGTCACTTGCGGATGCAGTATTGTCTGCTTCCTGCTGATTTCCACATGCTGCCATTGAAATGCACATACATACCATAAGTAATAAAGTTATTATTTTTTTCATCTGAATCCTCCAGTATATTATTATTTGATCAACCCGTTTATACACAATAAGGGAAGCCGTCTTTGGCCTCCCTCATCGGATCATTACTCCATCTTTTTTTTCCAAAAACGAATAGTTGAAAGACCTAATTTGTCTGCTCCATTTTGATTTTATCTTCTTTAATGCTTCTATAAATTTCCACTCTTATTTTTCTTTAAAAGATAAACATTTTCCAATAATCTTTCCGCTTGCAACATATGAGTATGTAGGGAACTCGAAAAGTACTGGTGCAATTTTCTCATAATCAGGTTTTCCATTCTCGTCCAATTTACTTTCCTCTACATAGGTTGCATCAATCTTCAGAATAAAATTATCAAAAGTTTCTGTTTCGTAGTTATCAACCACTTCACATTCTAAGACAAGTGGAGATTCATCAATGATCGGAGCACCATTCTCGCCCTCATGCCATACAAAGATTTCTGACTTATCTGCTTTCGCTCCGCTGTTACTTCCTATATAGTCTGCCTTTGGAAGCATCTTCTCATCAATCAGCGCTACAGAAACTTTTCCTGTATCCTTAATTCCCTTATTTGTAAAATGTGCTTTTGCCAGACTGATCAAAATCCGATCATGTCCAATAATCCCAACATGTGCTACTAATAACCAATTGACTTTTCCTTCTACTTTTGCACCTACGATAGTTGCTGGTGTTGGGTAAAGTGCTAATAATGATCCAATATTTTTCTGCATATTCTTCTCCTTGCGTGTTGTTTGTTATTGTTTTTATTATTTACATCGTGTATCTTATTTGGAGATTACCATAGGTTTCGTTGTTTGTCAATCGTTTTGTTTTATGTTTTGCCTTTTTCACAAAATCAACACATATCTGTACTTCCACAGCCCATAAGCATCGTTATGCTCATAATAATACCTAACAATAATGCTGCCATATTTTTCGTTTCTATCGAAAGAAGTGTGCCGCCGATATACTCTGCGATCCATTCCGCCACAGTCTCGACGTTCCTTTTTGGGCCTTCATCAGTCACTGTGATACTGGCTGAGGAAATTGCATCCATATCCGCATTTTCAAGGGAATCTCCAATTTCACCATAAGGACCTCCTCCCCGAACAACAGCATCTAAGTCATTTCCTGACTCTGTATTAGGAAGTCTTGTAAAATACGCTACCAAAACTTTTCTGCTGCCATTAAACATATAAGTACAGCTACACCACCTAATACGCTCCATCTTTTCTTCAATCAGATTTCCTCCTGGCTAATTTCTCTCCTATTTTATAGCTATATAGTATCTGTTCAGTACACTCACAGATACTATCTACTGAATAGTTACGCTATATTCTATAATGCCCTCCTTCCCATCACGCTTTCGTTTCGTTTCTTATTGGCTTTTTAACTTGCATATAGTAATTTAAATTGAATCTAGCATATATTTTGTTTCATGTCAATTATTTTATTTGGTGATACACTGATTCCACAATATTTACACATGTTCCATTAATACTGGCTATCTATATAAAAGAAGAAACGCTTATGTAAGAATTCAAACGGACAAATGGACTTATAAGGATCCTCGCTGAAAATATATCCCTCTTCGAACATAAAGAAATGGATGAAGACATTTTTACCTGTCCTCACCCATTTCTTTATGTTAAGCAATTTAATAATCCGTATATATATCAATTATTTCTGCCCTGATGATGTGCTAAATACTATAGTCTCTCTTTCAACATCATCCTCAATACTCTTTATTACACTTGCAGGTACGCCTCCCACAACACAATTATCTGGTATATCCTTTGTTACGACTGCTCCCGCTGCAATTACAACATTATTACCAATTGTTACTCCTGGCAAAATGGTACAATTTCCACCTATCCAGACATCATCTCCGATATGGATTGGTTTTGCAATTCCGATATGATTTCTTCGTTTCATAGGTGACAACGGATGATTGACCGTACAAATCAACGTATTCGGTCCTATCATACAATGATCTCCAATATATACAGGAGCAATATCTAATATTGTCACATTGAAATTGGCAATAAAATGTTTTCCTACATGAATATTCTTTCCACAATCGCATTGAAATCCTGGTCCTACCCAAGGAAGTTCTCCTGCACTTCCAAAAAATTCTGTCAAAGCTGCTGCAATTGCATCTCCATCTTTTTGGTCTATTTTATGAATTTTCTCACACCATTCAATGGCATACTGCTTTCTGGCGTCTACTTCATCATTCCAAAAATCATATTCTAATCCTGCGTCTAATTTTTCTAATTCTGTCATAATCTATTTTCTCCTTTATTTCAGAAACAACTCATATAAAATAGTCCATTTTTCTTTGAATTAATTCAACCTGTTCTCTGCCCTCTTAATTGGCTTCTGCACCACGAATACCACCACCAAGAACACCATACAGATTGCCCAGATCACTGGTTCCGTCAGACACACACATATATATCCAATCATTGGAATGATCCAAATTCCTGTAATAATCTTAATTACTAATTCAAATCCGCTTGATATCACTGGTATCACTTTCTCCCCCATAGCCTGAAGTGTGGTTCGAAGGGCTAACAAAATTCCAAGTGCTGGATAAAGAAGGAAATGAATTCTCATGCTTAACACCGCATTTTCTATCACATAAGAATCCTCGGTGCTTGTGAGAAATACCACGAACTGATCTCCAAGCAGGAATACAAGCATGCAGGAAAATACGCCCCAGACCACTTCCATGAACATGACCTTTTTAAGTGTTGCATGAATACGTTCAAACTTCCTTGCGCCACAGTTTTGACTGACGAATGTAGAATTAGCTGTTGCGATGGAAGCTAATGGCATCATGAATATTCCAATAATTCGTCTTGCTGCGGTATGGGAAATGATGAGGAGTTCTCCCAAATGATTGATTGCCCTCTGATAGATGACAGAACCGATGTCTACTACGCAAAGCATAATTCCCATGGCAAGTCCACTGGTTATCATCTCACGCATGAAGTCAAAGGAGAACTTAAAGTGCTGCTTTTTTGGCAAAATATCCTTATATTTGCTGCAGATGTAGCTTCCTGCCATCAATGCGCTTATACTTTCTGCGATTACTGTTGCAATAGCTGCTCCTGCGACTCCGAAATGTAAGACCATAATAAAGAGCACGTCCATACCAAGATTGATTGCACAGGATATGATCAGGAAGATGAGCGGTGCTCTGCTATTGCCAACTGCACGAAGAATTCCTGCGAACATGTTGTAAGCTATGGTAGCTGTCATACCTGCCAAGATGATAAATATGTATATATGCGCATCTTCAAAGATACTCTGCGGAACATTTAGTATGTGCATCAGTGGCCTTAAAAAGACTAAAGAAATTATTGTCATCACAACTGTTGTCAATATATTTAATACCAACATCGCTGCAACGGAACGCTTCACATTGTCTCTATCTTTGGCTCCAAAGAATCGTGATACTACAATCCCGTATCCACTGTTGAGTCCCACCGCGAAGTCAATCAGCAGGGAATAAAGAGAACTTGTTGCTCCAATGGCTGCGATAGCTCCATCTCCCAGGTTATATCCTGCGATCATGGTATCTACGATACTATATACCTGCTGAAAAATATTCCCTATAAATAAAGGGATTGCAAAATACAGGATTAATTTAATTGGATTGCCGATTGTCATATCATTTGTCTTCACTGCACTTATACTCCTGCTCTAATATTTCATTCTAATGGTTTGCCCATTTCTTATAAATCTCATATTGTATCTTCTATACATTATTTTAATCGAATTTTCATTCCATATCAGTATTTTTTCTTAACAGTTATGTGGCAAATCTTAAGATATCTGTTACAAAAAAGTGCTTGAGTTTCCCCAAGCACTTTTGTAGAACATGAATCTTCTTTTATTTATATCCTATCTCCACTTATCCTTAGTGTGATAGATATACTTTCCCGTAATACTCTCCGGGTTATCCGCAATCTCCTCCGGTGTTCCTGAGGCAACGATCCTGCCACCTGCTTCTCCGCCGCCTGGTCCCATGTCGATAACATAATCTGCATTGGCGATAACGTCCAAATCATGTTCGATGACGATCACTGTTGCACCATTTGCTACCAAACCGTCAAATACAGATAATAATGTGCGAACATCCAGCGGATGCAGACCAATCGTCGGCTCATCAAAGATAAACACAGAAGAATCCTGTTGCTTGCCCATCTCAGATGCTAATTTCAATCGCTGGGCTTCTCCACCTGATAGACTAGGTGTCGCCTCTCCAAGTGTCAGATAGCCAAGTCCCAGGTCTTTCATGATTTGCAGACGTTGACGAACTGTTGCCAAATCTTCACAGGCCGTTAATGCACCCTTCACATCCATATCCATCAAATCCGGTAAGGAATATTCTTTCTTAGCTTTGTTTGTTCTTTTTACCTTCTCCGCTTCCCTTGCATAACGTGATCCTCTGCAATCCGGACATGGTATCTCCACATCCGGTAAGAATTGCACATCCAGACTGATCGTGCCGGTTCCGTCGCAGGTAGGACAACGCAATTTCCCCGTGTTATAGGAAAAATCTCCTGCTGAATACCCAAGCTCTTTTGCTCCCTGTGTTTTCGCAAAAATCTTTCTCAATAGATCATGAACATTAGCATACGTAGCAACTGTAGAGCGTACATTGATACCGATCGGCGTTGCATCTATCAATTTGACCTGATTGATTCCATCTGCTGTGATTGCTTTCACATGACTTGGCAGCTTGGTTCCTGCAGTATATGCCTCAAGTCCTGGGATCAGACTCTCCAAGATCAAGGTTGTCTTACCAGATCCTGATACCCCTGTTACGACAGTTAGTTTACCTTTGGGGATATCTACTTCTAATGGTTTTACTGTATGAATCTCAGACGTCGAGAGACGGATGCTGCCCTTGTCAAACATTGCCGAAGGAGCTGTGCGTTCTCTTACTCGCACACTCTCGCCGGACAGGAATGGACCGATCTTGGAAGCTGTGTTTTTCTCAATATCAGAAATCGCTCCCTGTGCAATGACCTGTCCACCAGTGGCACCTGCCTCCGGTCCCATCTCGATTACCCAATCAGATTCCGATAGTATCTGTACATCATGGTCAACCAAAATGACAGAGTTACCATCTGCGATCAAATCATGCATCACGCCTTTCAAACCAATGATATTGGATGGATGCAACCCGATTGACGGTTCATCTAACACATACAGTACACCTGTCGTCCGATTTCTCACAGCACGGGCAAGCTGCATACGTTGACGCTCCCCTGTAGAAAGTGTGGAAGCTGCCCGGTCTAAGGAAAGGTAGCCTAATCCTAAATCCATAAGTCTCGCTGCCACCATTTGAAAGGAATCACAGATGCTCTCTGCCATCGGTCGCATTTCCTCTGCTAAGGAATCTGGTACCTCCTGCACCCATTTAACCAGTTCAGCAAGCGACATTTTGCATGCTTCATCCAAGCTGATGCCACGAAGTCGTGGTTCTCTTGCCCTTGCAGATAATCTCACGCCACCACAGTCAGGACATACATCTTCTTTGAGGAACTTCTCCACACGCTTCATTCCCTTTTCATCTTTCACTTTAGCCAATGCATTTTCAACAGTATAAGTTGCGTTGAAATATGTAAAATCTATCTCTCCCGCCTGATTCGAATTCTTAGCCTTATAGAAAATATGCTTTTTCTCAGCAGGACCATGATAGACGATTTCCTTCTCCTCATCTGTCAAATCACGGAACGGGACATCGGTTCGCACTCCCATCTCACGGCACACATCTGTCATCAAGGACCACATCAAAGAATTCCATGGTGCAACCGCACCTTGGTCTATGGTTAGTGTTTCATCAGGCACAAGAGCCTCTATGTCTACTGCCCTCACCATACCCGTTCCTCCACAGGTATGACATGCTCCCTGACCATTAAAAGCCAGTTCTTCCGCTGCCGGTGCATAAAAATGTGTTCCACATTCTGGGCATACCATATCTTGTCCTGCTGCCACTGCAAGTGTCGGTTCCATATAATGTCCGTTGGGGCAACGATGATTGGCAAGTCTTGAGAACATAAGCCGAAGACTATTCAACAGCTCCGTTCCAGTTCCAAAAGTACTGCGGATTCCCGGTACGCCCGGTCGTTGATGAAGGGCAAGTGCTGCAGGCACATATAGCACCTCATCCACCTGGGCTTTTGCAGCCTGTGTCATACGACGTCTCGTATAAGTGGACAGTGAATCAAGATACCGCCTTGATCCTTCTGCATATAAAACCCCTAACGCAAGAGAAGATTTTCCAGAACCCGATACACCTGCTATACCAACAATCTTGTTAAGTGGTATATCCACATCAATATTCTTTAGATTATGAACCCTCGCGTTTCGAATTTTGATCGCCTTTGGTGCTGTGTTGTCCGCCCTATATTCTTGATTACTATCTTTCATCTCAGTGTCCATGATTCATTCCCCTGTCCTACTTTTTTATTTCTAACAACTTTACTTCTTATTTTGTATCCCATGGACTATATCGTCAACTGTATAATTGAAGATTCTACTTTAATATTTTAAAATCTGATTCACAATCTCGGCTGCAACTCTCACTTTTTCTCCACATTTAAATGGTTGTGGTTTGTTGCCCTGCAATACATCTCTACATACAATCGCACCGAATTTTTCTTCAAACAATGCTGCTGCTTCCCTAATCTTTGCATAGGTATCTAATTTGCTTTCTCCACCTTCCAGTTTTCCATCACTGTAATGAAAACTAATGACGGCAAATGCTGCTGATAATGCTCCACACACTTCCTGCATACCACCGCAGCCACCACCAAATCCTTCAATCATTCTATAGGCAATATCCTTATCAATTCCCATTTCTTCTGCGTAAGCACACATCACCGCCTGAGAACAGGTGTATCCTTTGGCATAATTTTGTATTGCTTCTGTAACGTGTTGGTCCATCTATTTTATACCTCATTTTCTATAGTATTTTTTCTCTTGTTATATTCTTTAACCAACCATATTTTTTGTAATGAATAATTGCTGCCGGAACCTTAACCACTTCGTCAAGATTAATGATCAAGAACACCACAACAACCGGAAGATTCAAATAAAATGCAGCTAAAAATCCGATAGGCACCGCAAATATCCACATCGTTACCGCATCACATATTAAACCAAACTTAGAATCCCCACCTGCCGGAAATATCCCTGCGATTGTCGTCATATTAATTGCTTTTGCTACCATGTAGCAAGCACAAAGCAGCAACATCCACTTCAAATATATTGTTGCCTGCGTGCTCAAAGTCGTCACACTTAATATCAAAGGGGATATAACTATCAAAAACACCCCTGATACTACTCCACCTATGATAGCCATCTTCCAAAGAAGTCCACCATACTTTTTAGCCCTGTCAAGATTTCCCATGCCAAGCTCATTGCCTACAATAATACCGCCACCATTTGCAAGTCCCGAGCAGAAACTTACGATTAAATTTTTTACGATATTAGCAATCGAGTTAGCTGCAACAGCATCGCTTCCCATATGTCCCATAATAACTGAATACATCGTGAAACCCAATCCCCAAACCAGGTAATCTCCCAGCATAGGCATCGTATATTTCCAATAATCTTTTATCAGCATCTTTTCCACAACAAAGCAATATCTAACGTGCAACCTGATTCGACTTTCACGCAATGACTCTATATAAGTCCAAAGTACTTCAATGAATTTAGATATAGTTGTTGCAAGTGCGGCACCATAAATTCCCATCTTAGGGAAAAAGAAAAGACCATAAATGAGTGCTGCATTCAGGAAAATATTAATGACTACCGAAACTGATCCAATCAACATACTTTTCAATGCAAAATTTGTATTCTTCAAGATACAAAGATAAATCTGCGACATGCCAACAAATAAATATGACGAAGCTACTATCCGAAGATACGCTACGCCACCCTCAATAAGCTGTGGCTCACTTGTAAAAATTCTCATAAGAACTTCCGGTATAGCAAGTGCTGCGATAAAAAATATCGTCGATATCAGGAATGATATTTTAATAACATATGCAAATATTTTTTCAATAGAAAGCGTATCTCCTTTGCCATAGTACTGTGCAACCAAAATACTCGTTCCCATTGTCAATCCGCCCATAAACAAATTAAATACAAAGGTAATCTGCCCAGCTAATGAAACTGCCGAAAGTGCATCCTGACTCACGAATCCCAACATGAGAGCATCCGAAGCACTCACTGCTGTCAACATGAATTGCTGGAATGCAATCGGCAGCACAAGTGCGAATAATTTGCGGTAAAAACAAACATTACCAGGATTTGATGTTTCTATTTTCATGTTCTTCCTTCTTCAATATTAATCAAATTTTTCAGATGCTTCTCTTATAAGCTCTATGATAGGCAGATGCTGTGGACAAACATCTTCACACTGACCACATGAAATACAGTCAGATGCTTTTCCTGAATTTGCTGTCATATTTCGGTAAAACATACCTGGTCTTGCATCCATTGGATACAGACGTTTCGTATTTACCGCTCTGAAAATATCAGGAATTAAAATTCCAGAAGGGCAGCCATCCACACAATAGCGACATCCTGTACAAGGAATCAATGGCATATCCTGCATTTCTTTTACAACACTTGCAACTACCTTGTATTCTTCACCATTCAGAGGTTGAAATTGCGTAAATGTCTGGAGATTATCCAGCATCTGTTCTTCCGTTGACATTCCACTTAAAATTGTCATGATACCTTCTAATGATCCTACAAAACGCAACGCCCATGACGCGATTGTTCTTTTTGGATTTACCGCTTTCATCATGTTTTCAAGTTTTGGCTCCATGTTGGCCAAGGTTCCACCCTTTACAGGTTCCATAACAATAATCGGTATTTCTCTTTCATGAAGTATCTGATATAATTTTCCTGACTGCACAACTGGATTATCCCAGTCTGCATAATTTAGCTGTATTTGAACAAATTCAACTTCCGGATGTTTGTCTAAAACCTTTATTAAAAGTTCTGGTGAACCATGATAAGAAAAACCAAAATGTCTGATCTTCCCTTCTTCTTTCTTTTTCATTGCCCACTCAAAGCAGTTATATTTTTCATATGTTTCATAATTATTTCCATCTTCCAGACTATGAAGGAGGTAGAAATCAAAATAATCTGTTCCTGTTCTATCCAATTGTTCCTCAAAGATACGATCACAATCTGCCTGTTCCTTCATTTCCCATGCCGGTAACTTTGTGGCAATATAAAAATCTTCTCTTGAATAGCGTTTCACCAGAGCTTCCTTAATTGCAACTTCAGACATTCCTCCATGATACACATAGGCTGTATCAAAATAATTCAATCCATGTTCCATATAACTATCAACCATATTGCAAACTTTATCTAAATCAATAGTTCCCTCATTTTGTGGCAACCGCATCATCCCAAAGCCAAGTTTTGGCATTTTTTGAATCCAATTTTCCATAATAAATACCTACCTTTCCTATTTTAGAATTTTTCTTATCGAATAAAATGTGTCGGCATCCCATTTTTCTGTAAAACTTTTTCTACCTCATGTAATGCGGTATACGTGCATCCATTTTCATGAGGACTTTCATTTGCTAATAATACTTTCATATGTACCTCCCATTAAGCTTATTTTCTTATAAATATCATATTTTATCTTATGTGTATAATCTTATCTGAATTTCCATCCCATTTCAGTATTTTTTCTTAACAGTTATGTGGTAAATCTTAAGATATCTGTTGCAAAAAAGGCCTTTCCTTTATATATTTTGCTTTCTATGAACGTAGACGAACCAAATAATGCACAGGATGGTTTGCATAAATGTAGATGCCGGTGTTGCCAGCCCGATTGTAAACAAAGAAGCTCCTGGAAGATGGCTGAACAGAATGGATAATGGAACTCTGATTCCAAACGCACCAAGTATTCCCTGTATCATTACAAATTTTGTCGTTCCGATCCCGTTAAAATACCCTACAAAACAGAAATAGAAACAGGTCAATAAACAGTCTATGGCATAGGCTTTCAAATAGTCTGCACTTGCCAGGATCACAGCTTCTTCATTTGCAAATATAAATGATAACATGTCCCCCTGAAAGAAAGCCAAATAGAACATAGCTACTGCACATATCAAAGAAAGCCCCATAGCATAAAACAGGGACTGATCTGCTCGTTTATGATTTCCTGCACCATGATTCTGTGCTACAAACGCTGCCATCGCCTGCATAAAAGCAGATGGAATCAGCATTAAGAATACAACAACTTTTTCTGCAACACCGACTCCTGCTGATGCATCCAGTCCAAGCCGGTTCACAATTGCCAGAATGATCAAAAAAGAAATTCCAACCAGAAAATCCTGAAGTGCAATGGGCAATCCAAGCCCGACAATTTTCTTTACATTCTGTTTTCTGAATTTTATCTGCGATTTATCGAAGGAAAATGGCAATGTTTTCTTTCTAATGATCAAAAAAGAAATCAAAACGCTAATAAGCTGTGCGAACACGGTTGCTATGGCTGCGCCTGCTGCCCCAAGCGAAAATCCTGCTACCAATATAAGATCACCAACAATATTACAAATACATGCAATGAGGACCGTAATCAGAGGTGTTCTTGAATCTCCCATTCCACGAAATATACTTCCTATCAGATTATATGCAATAATTACGACGGATCCGACTCCACATATTTGGATGTAGGAAACAGTTTGCGAAAATGCTTCTTTCGGAGCATTCATGACACCAGCCAGTCCATAAGAAGCCACAGGTATCAAAATAGTAAGTGATATTCCAATTGTTAAAAACAAAAGAATGCTGTTTCCGATAATATCACCACCTTTTTTTGCATTACCTTCACCTATTGTTTGTCCCAAAAATATAGTGGTTCCCATAGAAAAGCTTACAATCAGATTGGTCAATGTCATCATGATTTGAGACCCCGTTCCAACTGCGGATACATCTACCGAAGAGCCAAATTTTCCTACAATCAGCAAGTCAGCCGCCCCATACATAGCTTGCAAGAACAATGCACCCAACACGGGAATCATAAATTTCAAAAGTGCTTTTAAAATATTTCCTTTTGTAAAATTGTTTTCCATTTTTCTTTCCTCCTATCAAAAAACGGGCTGGACAAGAGAAAGCAATCAATGCTCTCCATCTTATCCAGCCCGTTATATACATAACAAACCCTCCGATGAATCAATAAATATTTCATATTCAGTTTTAAACATTAGCCTTATTTATAATGATCATACTGGGATTCTTTTTATTCAACGAGAATATATTAACTCATATTGTTTCAATAAGCAATGGTATATTTTAATTTTTTAATGCCCGTTATGCCTCTATTGTTTCCAATTTAAAAATCACTGGGATGTTTACCCGCTTTCCCTAATAACTTCTATGCTTCGATTTTGTTAAATTTCATGATTTTCTTTCCTCTCTGCCTTCACATCACCTAATACAAATTCAATAATTAATATCGCATCTTTCACTTTCATGCCACATTGAAACTGCTTGGGACACTGGCCATGCAGGATTTCTCTGCACGTCAGCCCACCATATTCCTTTTTGAACATTTCTTCCGCCTGATGGATTTTTTGAAAAGTAAGTTCTTTCGAATTACCATCATCTGGATTTCCAGCACTGCAATAGAAACTTATAATGGCGGTGCTCGCAGAAAGTGCTCCGCACACTTCCTGCATTCCACCACATCCTTCGCCAAATCCTTCCATCAATCGATATGCTTTTTCTTCTTCAAGTCCCAACTCTTTTGCATAAGCACAGAATACAGCCTGAGAACATGTGCATCCCAGTCTATAATTTTCCGATGCAGTTTTTAGCTTATCATCCATGTACATAGCTTTTGCTCTTTATCGAAAAGATTTCTGATAAATCTCTAAATAATCTGCATCGGATAATGGCAGCGGATCAGCTGTAATATCTCCACCTAAAACTTCATGTACTCTCTGTGGATATAATTTTAATTCTTCCTCAGTAATTCCTTCATCGCTCATCTTAAGGTCTGCACATCCTACTGCTGCAATTAAGTCATCCAATGCTTTGATGAAATCTTTTCCGGAGGTTGGATTTTCAATGCCCATTGCCTTTGCCATCTTGATCATTGGAATTTCTGCTGCCTTCTTCTCTGCAAAGAAATCGTAATATGCATGTGCTGTCATAATCAAGCCTGCTCCATGAACAAGATCTTCATGATAACTTCCCATAACATGCTCAATAGTATGAGCTGATGTACAGAGCATGTAATAACCAGCCAATGTATTGGCAAGTGCCATGTTCTCTCTTGCTTCTAAATTAGAACCATCTTTGTACGCAATTGGAAGATTCTTTGCAATCAGCTCAATTGCCTTTAAAGCGAACTTTTCACCCATTGGATGCTCATTCTTGTTAATTACGCTTTCAGATGCATGGAAAAATGCATCCATTCCCTGATATGCTGTAAATTTAGGTGGTACAGAAAGCATCAGCTTAGCATCTACCACAGACAAAGTTGGGAACATAGATGGGAAGAAAATTCCTGTCTTTTCTTTTGTCTCATCATTGGAAATAACAGCAGC
The DNA here is from genome assembly GCA_009929525.1 of Clostridia bacterium. Taxonomy (GTDB): domain Bacteria; phylum Bacillota; class Clostridia; order Lachnospirales; family Lachnospiraceae; genus Oliverpabstia. The sequence goes on from SAAH01000037.1 coordinate 30,666, forward strand.
GATATCGACTTCACTTCCGGTTCCTGCTGATGTGGTAATTGCTACGATTGGAATCGCATCAAATTCAGCGTTTTTCTTTCCGCCCTGACTGCTTAAGCTGTAATCCCAGATATCTCCTGGATTAGTTACCATAAGTGCAATACATTTGCTGCAGTCCATGACAGAGCCACCGCCAAGTGCTACAACGAAATCGCATCCGTTATCCTTTACTGCTTTTGCTCCATCCATAACATTTTCTTTTGTTGGATTAGGTCTTACTTCATCAAATAAAGCGTGTGCAATACCTGCAAGATCTAATTCTTTTTCTACTTGTGCCAGATAACCATTTTTCTTTGTAGACTGACCATTTGAAGTTACAATCAATGCTTTCTTACCTGGTAAAGTTTCTTCGTGCAAATGATTTAACTGACCTGCTCCAAAAAGCACTCTGGTTGGCATATTAAAAATAAATTGATTCATAAATTCCTCCTTGATAAATTTGTGTGTTGTTTGTTTCATGATGTAATTTTACCTTTTATTTCTCATAAAATCAGCACTATATATTAATATTATTAGTGGCAAATCTTAATATACTGTGGTATATTAAATATATCGAATACAGGATCCACAAGTCAGAAATAGCAGAAATATCGCTTAGGAACGGTGAGGATATATTTATGAATGATAATAACTTAGACAGTGCACTGATAAAATTAGGCACTGATTTTGATGCCATTGATTGGAAATATCTTGAAGTACCAGCCGGAAGTCCTCGCGAAAAAACACAGCTTTGGCCGGGAGATTTAAATGAAGAGATTATGATATGTGTATATAAAGGACATGATATTCACCAATTATTTCATCGGCAGGATTATTTTTTCTTTAACTTCGCTTATCAGGGGAATTATGGAGCACTCAGCTACCGCTTTGACAACCGTATCACAGTTCATGAAGGGGAGTGTTATATTGGACAACCATATGCCGGATATGCACCGAACGGTCAAAGTGAGAATGAGATGATTATTATTGGTGTCCTAATTCAGACAGACACTTTTTTCAAGCAATTTCTGCATGTACTTTCTGCTGACCAGAAGCTATTTCAGTTTTTTTTAAATCCACAGATTAACGAGTACTCCGATGAATTTATTCATTTGAAATTTGATGATATTTTTTCTGTGCGTCATCTGTTAGAACTTATGGTTGTGGAATATGCAGGTAAAACAGCTAACACACAGGAAATATTAAAACCTCTGACCCTTGCCCTTCTTATGCAAGTAGCCAGACAGTATAAACGCTCTTACCCAACTGCCAAATCAGATTCCCTTGCAGATAAAATCGTCCACTATATGCTGGAGCACATTGATTCTGTAACCTTAGGCTCCATTGCCAAACAGTTTTCTTACCATCCAAACTATATATCCTCTTTCATCCACAAGGAAATGGGGAAATCCTTTTCTCAGATTCTATTAGAGCAACGTATGGAACGTGCGCTCTCTCTGTCAAAAGGAACCAATCTTAGTATTGAAGAAATTGCTGTTATGCTAGGTTATAGCAACCCAAGCAATTTTTATAAAGCATTTCGAATGTATTATGGGTGTTCACCAAGAGAATACATAAATCCATGTGACTATAAAAAATAGACCTATCATCAATAAATACTCCTGTAGAAATACAACAAAACGCAATGCTTGTTAAATGATTCTCTTTTGCCAGTTCAAGGCATGACCGGTAACAAGACGCTAACAATCTACAATGTTCTTCTGTCAGACGTCCTTGTACGATCGGACCTACCGTATGAATGATATATTTGCCGGGCAGGTTATATGCTGGTGTGATTCCAGCCAACTCATTTTCAACCTGCAGATACTCATTTTGAACCTTTACAAATTCATCGCTGATCGACTTTGGCATCCGTATATTCATGAGCGACCGCAGCAGATCCTTCTGTTCCTGTTCGTCCTCTGGAACAGCATAATTTTTGTATATCGGCTCCTCTTTTAGTAATTGCTGGATCAACCATACTCTCTGTTCTTTATGCGTCATTTTCTTCAATTCCTCTCTTTATACTTGGCTCGTACCGTCCGACTTCTCTTCCCAATGTCTGGGCCATGCTGATGCTTTGCCCCTGCCTTGAAATATCCCAAAGGACCTTACTTATATCCGCGTTGATTCCGATCGCCCTGTCCCCAAAGCTTTCCGGCACAACTGCTTCATTTAAGTTCAGCCTTATCAAAGAAATATTCTTGTGTTCCCGTACAAGCTTCTCAAATGGAAATCTTATGATCATAGGAGTATTGAACCCCACACCCATTTCCAGCAGCACTATCTTCTTATTCATATTTTCTGTAAGGAATTCTCCAAACCTTTCATCCTGCTCATGCCAATGTGCATCTTCCACAAAATACTGGTCGCTTCTTAAGTTCATCGCCATCTCACCACCGCATACCGGGCATCTTGGCACCATATAGGATGGAATCTTACAGCCCTTTGGTTTCTTATTGTATACATAGTATCTTTTAGATACCATGTTTCCCATAGTATACCATACCACTTTTTTGTGCGTACTTAACAACCTTTTCTATTTGATTTATTCTATAACCACAGATTGACAGACGTCAGCTGAATAATCCATATGGAGGAAAATCAAAATGGGACTGAAAAATTTATTTGGTAAAAAAGAAACTGTTGCACCTGCTGCATGTGGTACAGCTTGCGGCGCTGGAGACAAACCAGCTGAGAAACCGGCTGCCTGCGGTACAGCTTGCGGCGCTGGAGACAAACCAGCTGAGAAACCGGCTGCCTGCGGTACAGCTTGCGGCGCTGGAGACAAATAAGATCTGCCAGTACATTTTCAGGTAAAGATGAGATGGCAGATTCTTTCTGTCATCTCATTTTTCTTCATTATACTTTCATCTGACTATAACAAACATATGGAGTAAAAACTCGGGAGGTAAATTATGGAATATTGTAACTGTTCAGTACCCCATTAGTCAAAAGTGATTTCTGGGGTACCTGCTATTGCATTTTGAATTGCTTTGTAAGCATTAATTCCATGCTTTT
>SAAH01000038.1 GCA_009929525.1 Clostridia bacterium
ACAATACTGTCTTTTCATTTTTTTCAAAAATAGGACAGATTGGTACTTTAGAAGAAGTTATCTCTTTTGAAATTACATTTTGCGGAAACTCAAGAAAAAACACTATATATTGTGCTGTTTTTGAGCAAGACACAACATATAGTGTTTCATTATGTAACCCTCGCAAAGCCTGAAACACCCTGTTTTACTGTACTTCCAGACTTTACGACAAATACTTCTGTAAACCTGTTACTTTATATCTGAGGATATATCTCCGATGAAACATAAGCTTTTATCGCAATTCCCTCTGCAAGATAATCTTCCTGTATCACTTGTCCATATTTTCTCACTAAAGCTATCAAGCCAGCCTGATCATATGGATAAATCCGCTCAATATATATCTGATCTTCACGAAGCATTTGCTCCAGGATCTGTCCCAATTCTTCCAGGCCGCCCCCGCTCTTTGCAGATATCTCAAGGGTATGATCAGCCTGAAAATCTCTCAGCTTCTCTTTGTCCATACACAGATCCTGCTTATTAAACAACGTAATGATTTTCTTGTCTTCTACTCCCAGCTGTCTGAGGGTCTCATACACGACCTGCATTTGATCCTCTTTTTGAGGATTGGACGCATCAACTACATGAATGATAAGGTCTGCGTATTTCGCCTCCTCCAGAGTGCTTTTAAACGCTTCTATGAGGTGATGCGGGAGCTTCCTGATAAACCCTACAGTATCGGTCAGAAAAATCTGCTGTTTTCCTGGCAGATCCAATACTCTCGTCGTAGGATCAAGAGTGGCAAATAACTGATCTTCCTCAAGTACATCCGCACCTGTCAGTTTATTAAGAAGAGTCGACTTACCTGCATTCGTATATCCTACGATCGCTGCCACTTTTGTCTGGGTTTTTTCCCGCTGCACACGAATAAGGTCTCTGTGTTTTTGAACATCTTCAAGCTGTTCTTTCAACTGGCCAATACGGTAATGTATCAGTCTTCGATCCATCTCCAGCTTCTTTTCTCCTGGCCCTCTCGTTCCGATACCGCCTCCAAGTCGTGAAAGCGATGCTCTCATTCCTACAAGACGCGCCGCACGGTACTTAAGCTGTGCCAACTCCACCTGGATCTTTCCTTCGCTTGTACGTGCTCTCTTTGCAAAGATATCAAGTATGACCATCGTCCGATCCATAACTTTACATTCAAGCTCTCTCTCCAGATTATTCATCTGCGCAGGGGTCAATTCGTCATCACACACAACACCTGTTGCATCCAGATTATAAATCAATTCTTTGATTTCTTCCAGTTTTCCTTTTCCCAGATAAGTAGCCGGATGTGCTGATTCTCGGCTTTGGATCACACTTCCAACAGATACAGCCCCTGCCGTCTCCACAAGCTCTCTCAATTCAAAGAGAGACTGTACCATGTCATCTGATTCATAAGTCTGTACACCAGCCAAAATGACTCTTTCAATCTGTTCCTCTATCTCATACATCCTGTCTTCCTCCTGCTATCTGGTAGAAAGAAATTCGTTTTCCCTCAGTGCTTCCTCATCATCAGGATACTGTTCCAGATAAGTATTCATTTTTTCCTTTGCGGCAGCAAAATCGTGCTTATATTCATAGGCTACGATTTCATTGAAAAGAAGCCCCTGTTTCTCTTTTGGATCATTTTCTGCCAGACCGCTCTGGATATTTGCCAGTGCATTGTCATAATTGCCCTCATAGATATCGCACAAAGCCAAACCATTATATGCCTTTGCACCATTCTCACTCTCTGCAAGATATTCCTGATACATGGACCTTGCGCTGGCTGAATCTTCCATCTCAAGATATACCCGCCCTAAAAGGAGCATAGCATCCTCATATCCCAATTTCATAGAAGATATCAGAGATTCTTTGGCAGTCTCAAGATCATTTTGATATTCATAAATCCTGCCTCGATGATAGTAATCTTCTCCCGTCTCCGGCTCCATAAGGAGAGCCTGATCCAGATATACATTTCCATCTACTGCCTTGTTTTTCTCGACGTATATCTGATAGATATTAATGTACAGATCGTAATCTTCACATCCGGCAAGAGCCCGTGAAAAATCCTTTCCAGCATTTTCATAATCTTCCTGTCCAATATATGCTTTTCCTCTTAAAAAGAAAGCCTGGGGATTCTCACCCTTCTTCAGTATCTCCGAGTATACTTCCAAAGCTTTATCTACTTCTCCATATGCCAGACGCGCCTCAGCAAGATAATACATGACATCTTCTTCGAATTCTTCATCTGAATCATCCATATAATTCAAACTTCTTTGGAAAGCTGCAATAGCTTCTGGATATGACCCTTTTTCATACCATGCAATGCCAGACGCACGATAAGCCTCCGGCAGCCGTTCATTCTCTGACACTACTTTGTCAAATTCCGCAACTGCTGCATCGTAATCATCAGCCTCAAGATATTTCATTCCACTCTCGTAATGTTGATCGGCTTTATTCTCACCACATCCTGTCATCACCAAAGCCATACATCCTAATATCATCCAAATCTTTTTCATTACAGAATCAAGCCCTCTTTGTCCATCACATCGATCACTTTTTGAACCATCGCTTTGCATATAGAATCTTTTTTAGCCTCGACCATCACACGGATAACCGGCTCCGTACCGCTCTCACGTACCAATACTCTTCCGTCTTCTCCAAGTTCTTCTTCTACCTGCGCTACTGCAGCCTTCACCGCTTCATTATTTCTTGCTGCTGCTTTATTAGAAACCCTCACGTTCTGCAATAATTGAGGATAAATGGATACCTCCGATGCCAGAGTGTTCAATGGGAGTTTTTTCTCGATCATGACTTCCATCACCATCAAGGATGTAAGGATGCCGTCACCTGTCGTCGCATGCTTGCTGAATATGATATGTCCGGACTGTTCTCCTCCGAGACTGTGTCCATTTGCCATCATATTTTCACATACATATTTATCGCCTACCGCTGTTCTTTCATACTTGATACCTGCTCTGTCACATGCTTTATACAATCCAAGATTTGACATAATGGTAGTAACAAGAGTATTATTCTCCAACTTGCCCTGTTCCATCATGTACTTACCGCAAACATACATGATCAGATCACCATCTATAATATTACCCAAATGGTCAACAGCTATACATCTGTCCGCGTCTCCATCATAAGCAAATCCAACATCAAGATGTTTCTCTTTTACAAACTGCTGCAGATGCCCTATATGGGTGGAACCACAGTCAGTATTGATATTTGTTCCATCAGGGTCATTGCTGATTACATAAGTCTTTGCTCCCAGAGCGTCAAATACACTCTTTGCTACAGAAGAGGCACTTCCATTAGCACAGTCAAGACCTACTCTGTAATTCTTAAAGGACCGGGTAGGTATGGAAATCAGATACCCGATATAACGGTTACGGCCTGCCGCGAAATCAACAGTACGCCCTATATTCTCTCTTGTCGCATAAGGTATCCGTGGCTCTTCATCATCGATATACTGTTCGATCTGTGCTTCCACTTCTGCATCCATCTTCTGTCCGCTTCCATTGATGATCTTGATCCCATTATCATAAAACGGATTATGGCTTGCTGAGATCATGATGCCGCAGTCAAAGTTTTCTGTGCGTACCACATAGGAAACACTGGGCGTAGTGGTAACATGAAGAAGATATACATCTGCACCTGATGCAGTAAGTCCTGCTACCAGCGAATATTCAAACATATAGCTGCTTCTTCTTGTATCTTTACCAATAACGATCTGTGCTTTATGCTCTTTTCCATAATACCATCCAAGAAAACGTCCAACCTTAAAAGCATGTTCAACAGTAAGATCTACATTTGCTTCTCCACGAAAGCCATCTGTTCCAAAATATTTTCCCATTATTTTTCCTCCTGCCAGGTGATGATCACTTATTTTGTCATCTTATCTTCTTTCAAGATAAGATGCAGCCAGATTGCTGCTGTATACACCCTGGTCGATCAATTTTTGAATCTCTTTTATTACAGCATCCTTATCTTCCTGATAAGTTACCCCAAACCAGTTAGACTGTGTTTTAAGTACAGAAACCTGTGCTTTTCCATCTTTTAAAAGCTGATCCACTTTTATAGGGAGCAGATATTCTTTCTTAATATCCCCGTCTTCCGCCTTCTGAAGAAAAGATACAAACCCCTCTTCAAGAACAGAAAGAAACTCTGGCTGAAATCCCCACATATTCATGGATACCAGATTTTCTGTATCGATCTGCTTTATGCCATCCTCTGTTTTTACGCCTGCACCCTCTGCAGTTTTTACTATATTAAATGTTTCTTTTATTCCAATCAGTTTTTCCTGTGCATCTAATTCACAGATTCCCCTTGTCACTCCACCATTTTCACTCAATGTGTTCTTAAGAACAAATCCAGCCATACAGATATCCTGCACGCCTTCCTTCATCGAATGCTCCTGCGACAGGTACTCATGAAGCTTGACAAATGGATCTTTTCCATAATAATCATCTGCATTGATAACAGCAAATGGCTCCTTGATAATGTCTTTGCAGCTAAGTACTGCCTGACCTGTGCCCCATGGTTTTGTTCTGTCCTTCGGACGTACAAATCCGTCCGGAAGATCATCAAGTTCCTGAAATGCATAGGACACATCAGCAATCTTCTCAATCCTGTTTCCTATGATTTCCCGAAAATCTTTTTCAAGATCCTTTCGTATAATAAATACGATTCTGTCAAACCCTGCTTCCAACGCATCATGTATGGAATAATCCATAATGATCTCACCGCTTGGTCCTACCGGTGCCAACTGTTTGATTCCCTTACCGAATCTGCTTCCCATTCCCGCTGCCATAATCGCAAGTGTTGTTTTCTTCATATTCTTTCTCCTACTCACACCCAGGTATCTTATTTTTCATCCTGGAGATTGGCCAGTTTTGCTGCCTGATCAGCAGCAATAAGGCTGTCAATGACTTCCTCCAGATCACCATTCATTATGCTGTCCAGTCGATGAAGTGTAAGTTTGATTCTGTGATCTGTTACTCTTCCCTGCGGGAAGTTATATGTTCTGATCTTCTCAGAACGATCTCCTGTTCCTACCTGACTTCTTCTGGATTCTGCTTCCGCATCATGACGTTTTTGAAGCTCCAGATCATACAGACGGGAACGAAGTACTTTTACCGCTTTATCTCTATTCTTAAGCTGTGATTTTTCATCCTGACAGGAAATTACGATTCCTGTAGGAATATGAGTAAGACGAACTGCTGAGTCAGTTGTATTGACACACTGTCCGCCATTTCCTGACGCTCTGAATACATCAAACTTACAGTCATTCATATCAAGTTCAAAGTCAATTTCTTCTGCTTCCGGCATGATCGCAACTGTGATTGTAGACGTATGGATCCTTCCGCCTGATTCCGTCTCCGGCACTCTCTGTACCCTGTGTACACCACTCTCATACTTCAATCTGGAATACGCACCTGTTCCGTTGATCATAAACGTAACTTCTTTGAATCCACCGATTCCATTCTCGTTCAGAGACAGCATCTCACACTTCCATCGCTTTGTCTCCGCATATTTTACATACATACGGTAAATCTCGGCTGCAAATAAAGCCGCCTCATCCCCGCCTGCACCTGCACGGATCTCCACGATAACATTTTTATTATCATTCGGGTCTTTTGGAAGCAACAAGATTTTCAAGTCACGTTCCAGTTCTTCAATGCGCTTTTTAGCATCATTCAGTTCTTCTTTGAGCATCTCACGCATCTCATCGTCAGATTCCTCATCCAACATAGAAAGACTCTCTTCCACTGTCCGCTGGCATGATTTATATTCATTGTATGCATCCACGATCGGCTGCAGTTCACTTTGTTCCTTCATCAATTTCTGAAATCTGGAAGGGTCATTTGCTACTCCTGGCTCATTCAGTTCGCTAAGTATCTCCTCCAAACGAATCAGCAGATCCTCCAATTTATCAAACATCTTCTATCCTCCTGGTTTTATCCTTTTCCTTTTGTCCAAATGCTGTACGATCGAGTCCTGCCAGGTCTTTTCCTATCCTGACATTCTCATATCCGGCTGTATCAAGCATCCTATATAATGCCTCGCCCTGATCATAGCCGATTTCAAAGCAAAGCCAGCCGCCCGGACGCAGATGCTCCGAAGCCTGCTCGATGATTTTTCTATAAAAATACAAACCATCTTCTTTTCCATCAAGTGCCAGCATCGGTTCATGTTCCCTCACCTCTGGCATCAGACCGGCAAGTTCACTGGTTTGTATATATGGCGGATTGGATATGATAAGATCATATATCTCATCGCCAACCCCTGCCAACAGATCGCTTTCTATAAAGTCAGCCTCCAGCATCAATCTTTTTTGATTCTCCCTGGCAACTAAAAGTGCTTCTTTTGATATATCCACACCTGTCCCAGACAGATCCAGTTCCTTATGTTCCGCAAGGAGACTAAGCAGTATACACCCACTTCCAGTGCACACATCCAGAATCTTCATTCCGGTTTTAAGCAGTTTTCCAGACTCATCCACCAGAATCTCTGTATCAAATCTGGGAATCAGCACATGCTCATTTACATAAAATTCATATCCCATAAACCAGGCGGTACCTGTTATCTGTTGAAGAGGTATTCTCTCCCTCCGGCACTCGATCAGCTCTTTATATCCCGCCTGCTGCTTTTCATCTATTTTATCATCTCCATGGAGAAAATAATAGCCTTTTTCTATCCCAAAAACAAATTCCATCAAAGCCCATGCATCATTTGCTGCATCCGGAACACCAGCCTGGCCAAGCTCTTGTTCTCCGTACTTCAATAATTCCCGTAACGTGGTCATCCGCTACTCCTCTCCATATTTTTCCGGAAAATTTTCTTTCAGATATGCCTTCCAGTCAAATACAGCTTCTACCGCACAGATAGCAACCTCCGCCATCTCCGGTTCCGGCTCTCTTGTTGTAAGCTTCTGAAGTGCCAGACCTGGCTTACTGAGAAGTGAAACTACAGGATTCTCACTTCTTCCCGCAAGACGGATGATCTCATAAGATACTCCGGCTATCACTGGCATAAGAAGCAAACGTACCACGATCCGCAGCCAGGGCGAAGATACCCTTATAAAAAGGAAAAATATAATACTCACGATCATAACAAATAAAAGGAAACTCGTTCCGCATCTTTTATGTTCTCTTGAGCTTTTCATTACATTCTCCACATTAAGTTCCAACCCATGTTCCACGCAATTAATGCATTTGTGTTCTGCCCCATGATACATAAAAACCCTCTGAATGTCTTTCATCTTAGACACCAGAAACAAATACCCAAGAAACAGCAGCATCCGGACACATGCCTCAGCTACTGCTATCAATCCTTCTGACTGGGTCACTTTTCTTAAAAAGCTGGCAATAAAGTATGGGAGCATGATAAATAATCCCACAGAAAAGAGAACCGAAATCGCTACTGTTATGTACATCAGCCATTTATCTTCTTTTTCCTTTTTGGCATCTGCCTTTATCTGCTCTTCTTTTGTGAGTTCTTTCTTTTGTTCTTCTTCGTCCTCATAAAAGGATGCTGAATACATCAGACACTTCATTCCCACGACCAGAGATTCAAAAAAAGATATCACTCCCCGAAATATCGGAAGCTTCCACAACTTTTTATCTTTTGTCCAGCTTTTATATGGTTCTACCCTTATCTCAATTTCTCCATCCGGTTTGCGCACGCCTACCGAATACTGGTCGCCGCTTCGCATCATAATGCCTTCCATAACGGCCTGTCCGCCAATATTTGATGATTTCATCTGTCCTCCATTATCTATAAGCCCCCTTGCCTTAAGCCGGGAGCTTTCTGCTTATCTTATAGAGTAAAACAGGTTGAGATTTTTCAACCTCAACCTGTTTTGTACTCTTATTTTCTTATGCTTTAATTCCGTATCTCTTATTGAACTGGTCAATACGTCCACGGGCTGTAGCTGCTTTCTGCTGTCCTGTATAGAAAGGATGACATTTGGAGCAGATTTCTACGTGGATATCCTTCTTTGTAGATCCTGTTACGAATGTATTTCCACAGTTGCAAGTTACTGTTGCCTGATGATACTCTGGATGAATTCCTTCTCTCATGTTTTTCTCACCTCTTCCAAATTCATTATATCTATTTGTAATTATTCAGTTCCTTCATAATTACACCTTGTTGCTATTCTTCAAATTAAACAGCTTACAAAGTATAACATATCCAAATATGAAATGCAAGTTGTTTCCACCAAAATTCTTAGATAAATTTCTGTTTGCGGATCATCTGAACGACTTCCTGATTTGTTCGCGTTTTCGAGAACATATTCAGTATACTCTCCACCGCATCATCAGCTTTCATCCCATTCAGTGCTTTTCTCATAATGTATACCGCTTCCTGTTCGTCAGGTGTGAGTAAAAGATCCTCTCTTCTTGTACCTGATTTTGCAATATCGATGGCCGGAAATACTCGTCTTTCCTGAAGCTTTCTGTCAAGGATAAGTTCCATGTTTCCAGTTCCCTTGAACTCTTCATAAACCACATCGTCCATCTTGCTTCCTGTATCCACCAAAGCGGTAGCAAGTATCGTAAGGCTTCCGCCTTCTCGCATATTTCTGGCTGCTCCAAAAAATCGCTTTGGCATATGGAGTGCAGCCGGGTCAAGACCTCCGGAAAGTGTTCTTCCACTCGGTGGAACTGTCAAGTTATAGGCACGGGCAAGGCGCGTGATACTGTCAATAAATATAGTCACATCCTGCTTATGCTCCACAAGACGCTTTGCACGCTCGATCACCATCTCCGAAACCCTCTTATGGTGTTCCGGCAGTTCATCAAAAGTAGAATAGATAACCTCTACATTTTTTCCTTTGATTGCTTCTTTTATATCCGTAACTTCCTCCGGACGTTCATCGATCAACAGTATGATCAGGTGCATCTGCGGATTATTCTTAAGGATCGACTGTGCGGCTTCCTTCAGCAGTGTTGTCTTTCCTGCTTTCGGCGGCGACACGATCATTCCTCTCTGCCCTTTACCTATCGGGCTCACCAGATCAGTGATCCTCATAGCAAGGCTTCCACCCTGACGTTCCAAACGAAGTCTTTCATTTGGAAAAATAGGTGTCATATCTTCAAAATTATATCTTTTCTGACTGTCATTTGGTGACAGGCCATTAATTGAGGTCACATAGAGCAATGCACCAAACTTTTCATTTTCCTTCTTTACCCGGGTGCTTCCCCTAAGGACGTCACCTGTCTTCAAATTAAATCTGCGAATCTGAGATGGAGATACATAGACATCATTTTCTCCTGGAAGATAATTATCACTTCGGATAAATCCATATCCGTCCGCCATAACTTCAAGAATTCCGTTCGCTTCGATACCGCTGTCCAGCTGTCCAAACTCTGCTTTCTTTTCTTCTATCTGTTTTTCCTGTTCCTTTGCGTCTTCTTCCAGCATCCGTTCCACCAGCTCGTCCTTTCGAAGTGCCGATATTCCTTTCAGCCCTCTTGATTTTGCCACTTCACGAAGTTCACTGGCTGATAATGATTCATATTTTTCTCTCATCCGATTCTTCTTTTCCTTTCCTTACGTTGAATCAAACACTACTTTATATAGTATAAGCCTACCATCAGCCATCTTATTTGTCAACTTTATTCAAGCTGAGACGACTGCGTAATCCGGCTTTTTCTTCTTCAGTTAAAAATGATGCTTCCACTGCATTTTCCATGAGTTTTTCTGCAAGTTCTATCGCTTCTTCCCCCACCCTGCCAGCGAGCTTTGCTGCAAAAGCAAGTTCTCTTGACATCGTTGTCTGGCTGACTGTCCGGTTATCCGTATTGATCGTAACCAGTATGTTCTTGTCCAGAAAAAGTTTCAATGGATATTCGTCCTGTGGCTCCAACGCATGGGTCTGATAATTACTGGTCGGACATAGTTCAATCCCTATACGCCTTTTTGCCACTTCATCCATCAACGCACCATCATGGCTCATTGCAATCCCATGACCGATTCTTGCTGCTCCCATCCTGATAGACTCTCTCACATTGTCTTCACTTCCACACTCACCTGCATGGATGGTAAATGGAATCCCAAGTGCTTTTGCCTTTGCAAATAACGGCCGGAAAATCTTGGCAGGGTAAGCCGCCTCATCTCCCGCCAGATCAACCGCACACACTCCATGTCCCAGATATTGACTGGCGATTTCTATCATCTCGCTATTCGTCTTGAAATCATGATGGCGCATGGCGCAGCATATGATCTGCCATTTTATTCCCGTGCAGGACTCACCTTGGCGCATCCCCTCGATCACAGCCTCTATTACCTGTCCGCACGAAAGATCCGTGCCAACAGAAAGCATCGGTGCAAATCTCACTTCCACATAGATGACTCCGTCCTCTTTAAGATCCATAAGAAAGTCTCTGGCCGACTGTATCAACCCGTCTCTCGTCTGCATCCCTTCGAGCGGAAGAGCAAACTTTTCAAGATACGTTTTCAAACTATTACAGTCTCTCTCCGCCTGCAGGTCAGAATCTTTCAAATCCGTTCTTCCTGTCAGTTTTTTCACAGTCATAACCGGCAGTGAGCCATCAAGGTGACAGTGCAGATCAATCTTAGGCATTTTTCGTATCGCATCTGCGATCGTCATATCCACATTTAAGTCCATCTCATTTTCCTCTTCTGATCGGCTGATCATCCATTCAAAATTATCTACTCCAGATTTGCCGAGCCAAATCCCATCGGCAAAAGTTCCCCCAGTGTACATATCTTATATTCCCGCTCACTCTTTCCCATGATGATCCAAAATTCATTTGGATCCACAAATTCCATCAGGACCTGGCGGCACACTCCACACGGAGGACAATAATCCCCCTCCTCGCAATCAGTACCCTCCGGTGCTCCGACAACAGCAATGGCATCAAACTTCCGTTTTCCCTCAGACACTGCTTTAAAGATTGCAGTCCGCTCCGCACAGTTAGTGGGGGTATATGCCGCATTTTCAATGTTACACCCTTGAAAGACCGTCCCATCGCTGCACAATAAGGCAGCACCTACTGCAAAATGGGAATAGGGTGTATACGCCATCTTACGGGCACTTATCGCTTCGCTTATCAGTTTCTTGATCATATCTGTCTTACACTTCATGCAAAACTCCTCCTATATATGTTATCTGTACAAATGGAATGATCGATGCGAAATGCACTAGAAAAGAAAGAAATGCGGCCAGTGGGACTCGAACCCACATGGTTGCCCACTGGCACCTAAAACCAGCGCGTCTGCCAATTCCGCCATGGCCGCACATATGAAATTCACAATAACAGGCAACACATCATTGTCTTATTATGAAAAAAAGACAAGTCAAACGACTTGTCCAATGAGACATCGGGGATTCGAACCCCGGACAACTTGATTAAAAGTCAAGTGCTCTACCAACTGAGCTAATATCCCATAAATAAACTGGGCTAGGCAGATTCGAACTGCCGAATGCAGGAGTCAAAGTCCTGTGCCTTACCGCTTGGCGATAGCCCAACGAACGCCTTGCGGCAGGGTGGATACAGGGATTCGAACCCTGGGCCTCCAGAGCCACAATCTGGCGCGCTAACCAACTGCGCTATACCCACCATACCTTTTCTCTTCAAAGAGAAAAGAAGCGTGCTTGAAGGGATTCGAACCCCCGACCCACGGCTTAGAAGGCCGTTGCTCTATCCAACTGAGCTACAAACACGTATCCGTCAAAATGAGTTGACGAAAGCGGGTGATGGGAATCGAACCCACGTATCCAGCTTGGAAGGCTGGTGTTCTATCATTGAACTACACCCGCACGGAAAATAGTTGTAAAATTAAATCGGGGTGACAGGATTCGAACCTGCGACCTCCTGGTCCCAAACCAGGCGCTCTAGCCAAGCTGAGCCACACCCCGTTATCGTCTTGCGCTTTGTTGTTTCTTTCGCTCAACGCAAGACATATTATATTATAGCCAGTTTAAAAAGTCAACACTTTTTTACAAATTTTTTTATATTTTTTTCATTGACTTTTTTATGTGGCTTTTCTCGCCTTTTCCCACTCATTTTAGGATGTTTCTGACTTTTTTTATGTCAGTAAATCTTCGTCCTACCATTCAAGTACATTTTGCGTATAATGAACTTCACCGTTTTTATCAATCTCCATGATCAAAAAACTTGGCTTTCTTCCTGCCTGTCGGGGATAAGAAAGACTGCCCGGATTCAAAAGTGTAAGACCTTTTTTTTGTTCCAAAAACGGTCTGTGTGTATGCCCAAACATCACGATCTGTACTTCACGACTTCTCGCTTCTTCTTCCAGCATAGACATGTCCATCGATACGCCGTACATATGACCATGAGTGATCATAATCTTATATCCGCCCAGGGTGATCATCTCCTCACGGGGAAGGTCCGAAAAATAGTCATTATTCCCTCTTACAAGGTAACAGGGGCACTCCGCTATCATTCTGATATGATTTTCCATTCCCTCCACGTCTCCGCAATGTATCAACGCATCCACCGGCTTTACTTTATACAGCACACGTTCCAGATTTTTATCATGTCCATGGGTATCGCTGACCACTAGTATCTTCATCTTCCCGCCACGCTTTCCCTCAATTCTTCCTTCATTTTACTGAGAGCTTTTCCTCTGTGGCTGATGGCGTTTTTTTCTTCTTCGGAAAGCTGGGCTGTGGAGCAGCCATATTCAGGCACATAAAAGATAGGATCATATCCAAATCCATTTTCTCCCATCTCCTCATATCCGATGCGTCCCTCGATAGTTCCCGTAGTCGTTTTCACAGTTCCATCGGGAAATGCTGCTGCTATTGCACATACAAACCTTGCTGTTCTTTGCTCATCCGGCACACCCTCAAGGCGGTGGATCAAATTCGCATTTTTTATTCTGTAAGAAGTATCCTCGCCCATATATCTTGCTGAATAAATCCCCGGCTCTTTATTGAGATAATCTATTTCCAGACCCGAGTCATCCGCAAGCACAATTTCATGGCAAACCTCCATGATCGTCTTTGCTTTTATGATGGCATTTTCTTCAAATGTTTTTCCATCCTCTATGATGTCTATATCCACTCCGGCCTCTTTCATCGAAATGATCTCCAGATCCAAATCCGCCAGGATCTCTTTTATCTCTCTTAACTTATCCGCATTACCTGTGGCAAATATTAATCGCTTCATCTGATACCTCCGCCATATGTTATGATCAAATAATTTATTCGTACCGCAAACTGGTTGCTTCTTTGCCACTTATTATAGCATCCTCAAAAACATCTCACAAGTAGAAAGATATTGATGGACAGTAATCTGCTATCTGGGTCAAAGGCAAGCAAAATTCGCCTCCTGCCCTGTGTCAGGACTAATAATGCGGCAATAGTATAAATGTGTTGCAGATGCCCCAATTCACTTGAAATCATCGTGTTTTGATGAGCAAAACGGAATATATTTTTGCTTTTTTGTGTATATGCCCCGCCAGATCAACACCAGCGGCGGATTGATTTATCGACATCTTCCACCTTCATCGCAGTACGATCCTCGTGGAACGTTTTTATAATCCAGGACGCAATTGCCTGCGTTATAAAAAAACTGCCGCCAGATTCATTGATCCAGCGACAGCTTTTTTCATTTAGTTATGTAATTTATTATTTTTCTTTAATAACGCCTTTTCCTTTAAACTGTCCTACGATTGTCGTAATACCTTTTACTGCAAGGATCAGAGACAATACAATAAGCAGAATAGCCAGAGCCATCTGAACTCCTGCCCAGAACGGTGTCAGTTTTGCTGCTTCGAAACCGTTTGATGTGAAGAGAGCAACTTTAGACTGGATGGTCTGGAACAGAGATACAATTGTTACTACCAACATGAAGATCATTGGGAACAGCATCATCTTATTGTTCTTACCAACATGGCCTAACCATGCAGCCACACCAAGAAGTCCTACTGCAGCCAGAAGCTGGTTAGCAGCACCAAATAATGGCCAGATCTTAGCGTATCCTGTCATACCAAGACCAACGCCAAGTACTACAGTAATGATAGTTGCAACATACATATTTGTAAAGAATGCTTTTGCTCCGCCCTGTTTCTTAGCGTCTTCAACTGTTTCGCCCTCTTTGAGCCACAGTTCCTGGAACATATAACGTGCAAGACGTGTAGCTGTATCCAGGGATGTCAGACAGAAAACAGAAACTGCCAGTGTCAGCATTGTATACATAATGTTTACGATAGGGCTGTCAGCGCCAACAAAGGTACCGATCATCTGAGAGATACCTGTTGCAAATACAACAGTTGGAGATGTTAAGCCTTTTGCAGTTGCATCTGCTGCGCTTGCATCTTTAAATACAAAACCTACAGCGATCAAAGCTAATACAGCAACAACACACTCGATCAACATAGCGCCGTATCCGATCGGACGAGCGTCTCTTTCATTGTCGATCTGTTTAGAAGTTGTTCCTGATGATACAAGTGAATGGAATCCTGAGATAGCACCACAAGCGATTGTAACAAACAACGCAGGGAACATTGTTCCACCAGTCAAAAGACCATTGCTTGCCTGTGTAAAGCTTGTAAATGCAGGCATATCTAACTGTGCTTTACCAACAAATGCACATCCGATAACACCGATCACTGCAACGATAACCATGAAATACAATAAGAATGAGCTCAGGTAATCACGTGGCTGGAGAAGAATCCATACAGGTGTTACAGAAGCAACCAGGATATATAATCCAAGTACATACATCCAGATATCATAAGAGATATACAGTGGATGCCAGTTCAAACCGATTGCTACGATCGCTACGATTGCTATAACACCGATAACAGTGGAAACTCCCAGTCCTGCATTACGGCGATATACCATGAATCCAAATACAATAGCCAGAACGATGAACAGTAAAGAAATAACTGCTGTAGTTGCATGAGCATCAAGTGCTGCTCCTGTAACTGCCTCGCCTGCTGCAGATGTAGAACCAAAAGTAGATGCAACGATAGAAGCGAAAGCTGCTACAACAAGAAGAAGTACAAGATAGCCAAAGATCGTGAACAATCTTTTTGCACCTGTTCCCATAGTGTCACCAATTACTTCTCCCATGGACTGTCCTTTATGACGGATAGAAGCAAACAGAGCTCCAAAGTCATGAACAGCACCAAAGAAAACGCCTCCGATCAGTACCCAGAGTAATACAGGTACCCATCCAAAACAGGCTGCCTGAATAGGTCCGTTGATAGGGCCTGCTCCTGCGATAGATGAAAAGTGATGGCCTAATAATACCGGTGCTTTTGCCGGTACATAATCTACGCCATCTTCCATGGTATGTGATGGTGTCGAACGAGACTCATCTACTCCCCATGTTTTTGCAAGCCATTTTCCATAGCCTACATACGCAACAAGCAAAATAGCTATTGCGATAACTAAGATTACTAATGCATTCATAATTCTCCCTCTCCTTCATTTATTAAGTTTTATGAATATGTAATATATATATAAGAAGCTATATAAACTTCTTATAGTCTTTAATCAAGTCCCTGGAAGCACCATTTCCAATAATCGTATGGTTTTCCAGGTCTATCACCAGGATCCTCATCTGAGAATATCCTCTGACTGAGAGCAGATAGTTCTTATAGAACCGGGCTCTTTGTATCTTTTTTCTTACTTCTTTTGATATCCCCTTTTCACTGATAAAAATTCCAGTGATATAAGTATACATATGATCCTTTTCCATGTATGGCTTACCGCCGCGCACAAGATTTGGCTCGATTTCGTCTTGTATCTGTTTTGTAAACCTCTCGATATCCTGCCCGCTAATACTGTCAAAACGGCGAAAAAAAGCATGCTCATAGCAAATAGCACGCCAAAGTTCCGCTTTTTTGATCAGAACGTACTTGGCATTTGTGATGTTGCAGAAAGCATACGCATCATAAATATCGCCTTTGATATCATAGGGTTCTTCAATGTCAAAGCTCCCTTTATATATGTCCAGAAGCTTTTGAAGTAACTCATCCTTATTCATTTATATCTCTTTTCTATGATTATATTCTTAATATTCTTTTGATTTTCAAATTATTAAATTTCTATAAAATTATATCACTAAATTTTATAAAACACAACAGTTTTTTAACGTGCTAACGCAATAATTTGTCAGAAAAGCACAAAAATAGAATGCCTGGTTTTCAGTGTTTCCCTGTACATGCAAACGCACTGAAAATCCGGCATTCCTTTGTATTTCTATGCTTTTAACGACATCACTGATTGCGCTTTGGCGGTTTTGGTCCAAGATACTGATAAAAATAAGTACGGATCATTCCATTGTATATCTTTCTGTTCTTATCCGCTTTTCGTCCGATATATCGTTCCGTTTCTTCGTAACTCGTGATCAGATACATCGACCAGGAGTCAAGTTCCTGATATGCCTCTCCAATCTGTCGATAAAGATCCGGAAGCATCTCTTTATCCTCAAGACGCTCGCCATACGGTGGATTTGTAATGATAAATCCATATTTTTTTGGATGGCGGAGATTTGCCACCTCTCTTTGCTGAAAATGGATCAGATGGTCTACCCCGGCCAATGCTGCATTTTCTCGGGCAAACTTGACAGCCTCCGCACTGATGTCATACCCTTGCAGATCCACATCGATATCTTTATCAACCATATCCTGTGCCTCTTCCAGTGCATCATACCAGTGTTTCTTGGGTATCAGATCCGTCCACTCTTCACCCAGAAAAGAGCGATTGATCCCCGGAGCAATATTGCACGCGATCATCGCTGCTTCTATAAGAAATGTTCCACTTCCGCAGAATGGGTCAACCAGTATACGATCTTTCTTCCACGGGGTCAGCATGATAAGTGCAGCCGCCAGTGTTTCTGAAATCGGTGCGATCACCTGCTGCTTTCTATAACCTCTTTTGTGAAGAGATACCCCTGTCGTATCAAGAGTAACTGTAACAACATCTTTCATCAAAGATACTCTGACCGGATAGCTGGCACCGTCCTCCTCAAACCATTCTTTTTTGTAGCATTGCTTCATTCTCTCTACCATTGCTTTTTTCATGATAGACTGAATATCCGATGGACTAAAAAGCTTACTTTTTATGGTGGAAGCTTTTTTTACCCAGAACTTCCCATCAGCCGGAATGTATGTCTCCCACGGCAGTGCTTTTGTTTTCTCGAAGAGTTCATCATAGGTATACGCTTTAAATTGCCCTACCTTTAAAAGGACCCTCTCTGCCGTTCTCAGAAACATATTGGCATATGCTACAGCCTGCTCGTCCCCCCAAAAGGTGACTTTTCCATCTTCGACCTGACTGATTTCATATCCCAGGTCGATAATTTCTCTTTTCAATACCGCTTCCAGACCAAAATGGCAAGGTGCGATCAATTCAAATTGTCTCATAATTGATATTCCTTTATAATTTTTTCATCAAATGTTTTTATTGTGAACAGGTTATTTTCTAATATGGCATAGGTTGGAGGATTTCCTTCCTTTGGGATAGAAACCGAACCGGGGTTCAGCATGGTGATCCCATTGATTTTTTCTGCACGAAGTACGTGGGTATGTCCATGCATAAAAACATCTCCTGCTTTAAGCGGCGGCATATTCTCCTCATTATATACATGTCCATGACTGCAATAGATTGTTTTTCCATCAATCTCAAAAAATCCGTAATCAGCCATCACCGGAAATTCAAGGACCATCTGATCCACCTCAGCATCACAGTTTCCTCTGACATTATATATACTTTCTTTCAGTGCATTCAGCATACCTATCACTTCTTTTGGGGCATAATCCTTAGGAAGATCATTTCGAGGTCCATGATAAAGCAGATCGCCCAACAATATCAATTTGTACGCACTTTCTTTCTCAAATGCATCCACCATCTTTTTACAGTAATATGCCGATCCGTGGATATCAGATGCAATCATATATTTCATTAAGTTATCTCCTTTCATAACTCACATATCATTTCACTATGTAACGGGCGGTTTCCCGCCCGGACATACTTCATGCCTTTTGCCATATTTTTCCATACTGTTTGCTCCATTCTTAACAACACGCTTCATGGCAGAACAAACTGTAACCTATATTCTACTATGATTAACGAGAAAACACAAGATTCCTTCCGCGATATTCCAAAATACCTCCTGCCACAGAAGTCACCCGGTATCCCTGTCTCCATAATTTTCTTGCCGCCGCCAGGCTGGTCGCACCACGCTCACAATACACAATAATTTCTTTTTTTCCGGGAAGATTCCATTTCACCTCTTCCTCATAGGGAATATTTATCGCATATCGGATGTGTGAGATTTGGTACTCCTCTTTCGGTCTTACGTCCACAATAACCACATCCGGATATCGTTCCACAAAATCATCTAATTCCCGTACAGAAGCCAAACGAAATCGTTCCATGAGCAACAACTCCTTTTTTCTTATCTTATGCGAAATTGTCATAACTGCGCACTGATGCATTCCTCCTGTATCTAACTTTGTCCTATATAAGAAATAATCCGGCTTGGCCGCAGTGCAACCATTTTCTATGCTACGAAAAGAAGCAGACGGCTCTATGCCGTCTGCCACTTACATCAAATGTCAGCTGTCTGAAAATTAATATCTGCTGCCATATTCATCCGTTGAATCAAGTTCTGATGAATAATTGCTTTTATTTTTTGAACGTGATGATCCGTAAGACTGGGAATTATTGTTGTTGCTGTTATTATTGTTGTTATTATTGTTGTTATTGCTGCTGTAATTATTGTTGTTCTCATTTTTAGAAGACTGAGAGTTGTTATTCTCATTTCTGGATGACTGAGAATTGGAGCTGCTGTTGTTATTATTGTTGCTGTTGGAATTGTTATTGTTGTTGCTGTTGGAATTATTATTGCTGTTGTTATTGCTGTTTGAATTGTTATTCTCGTTTACTCCACTGCTGTAATTTTTTGACATTGTAGTTCCTCCTGTAATTTCTTTAATGTGGTAAATCCCATCCAGAAATATTCTGAATTTGTTTACAGAACTAGTATGTCAAATTTATATGAGTTTATTCATTTCTTTGTTGCAATTTTTTATCAATTGTATTATAATCAAATTTGTAAAAAAAATTTACCCTTCAAAAAATTTTTTTTACAATTAATAACCCCTTATTAATTATTTATACTCCCCTCGAAAGGCCAGTAGCTCCCCTACTGGCCTTTCTTTTTTTGTATTATCTTTTCTCATTCTCATATCCCTACTTCTGTTTTACATATGCAATGACCATCATGATCACCAAAAGTGGAATCAAAATAGGAAGTAAAATTGATATTACAGATCCTACAAACCACAGGATGACAGCTACCACCAAAACCACAATGACAGCCGCCAAAAGGCATCCGCCGCGGACCTGAGTATGTATACTCTTCATTTCCATTCCCGGATCATTCCAGCTTCCATTTTCTCCCTCTCCGATATCTGGTGTCTCATCATATATCACTGTATTCGTTCTTGTATCTTCACCACCTGCTGACATGATTGTCTTTGCGATCAAAAGAGGATCTCCCAATTCTTCTATCACTTGTTTCTCCGAATAGCCCTGATTTGTCCTCTCTGAGATATAATTTTCATAGTAGTGGATATTTTCTTCAACTTTTTCATAAGTCAATGTTTCCGCAAGGCGCTGCCTTAATACCTCTAAAAATTCTGTCTTATCCATCGTATCACCATCATCCATTCGAAAGTCCATTACTAAATTCCTGTATCTTTTGCATAACCCGTTCACTCTCTGCACCTTCCAGCGGTGTAGGCTGGTAATCATTATATTGCTGTACAGATGACAGTGAACACGGAATGATGTTTGTTACATCATCCTGTACTAAAGTTCCATTTTCGAAGGAAAATGTCTGCTGGAAAATCATCGTATCTTTGTCATCCGGATTACGATTTCCTCCAAAACAGAAATTACCCAGGCTATACACGATATTTTTTCCATTATATTTTTCGATTCCCTGCAACACATGCGGATGATGTCCCAACACCAGATCTGCTCCATTATCTATAGCAGCATGGGCCAGCGTCTTTTGAATATCATCCGGATAGTTGGATTTTTCTGTGCCCCAATGGAAACTTACGATCACAACCTGTGCTCCCTGTGCTTTCACACTGGCTATGTTGTCGATCAGCTGCTGCTGACGTTCCAATCCATCTGCCAGCACATAGATACCCACCAGACCTATCTTGATGCCTTTTGACTCTACAACTGCGGTTCTGTCAAAGCCAAAAGTCGTTACCCCTGCTTCTTCCAGATGCTGTATGGTATCCGTATAGCTCTGTTCTCCATAATCCTTGCTGTGATTGTTGGCAAGATTAGCCGCCTCTACGCTTCCCGAAGTCAGTACCTGCGTGTACTTAGGGTCTCCTTTGAATGCATATGTCTTATCCTGGCGTTCATCCGACTCTGTCAAAGTTCCTTCCATATTAACGATCGTAAGATCGTCCGCTGAAAAAATATCTTTTACATTCTGAAGAAAATATCCGTAATCTTTTTTAACAATATAAAATGCATCAAAGTTACTGCTCGTATCAAAACTCACATCCGTACCCAAAGTACAGTCCCCCGCTGCACTGATCGTAAGCTTAACAGCTTCAACCGGCGACATGCTTGTAACCTGCTCTCCATCTGTACCTTCCGCACTTTCTTCTCCCGGTGTGGACGGTTGAGTTCCTGCATTCTCTGCACCTGCTGCATCACCGTCTGTATTCTGTCCATCTCCCGTTGAAGCATCCGCTGTTACCTGTGCATTTGCCTGCTTTGTGCCGCTTGATCCCGAGGCAAATATCTTTGTCAGTACTACCGCCCCTATCATCAGCAGCAGAAAAATAGCCAGAGTAATGGCTCCTATCTGAAAAACCACGATTTTTCTCCGATAGCTCATCTTCTTTTTTCTTTTTGGTTCGATCGTACGCTTGCTTTCCGTACGTCTGCTTGTGGCAGGCTTATTTCCAACGCCCTTATTTCCCGTACCTTTTTTTACGTTTTTCTTTTGCTCCATATATATACATCCCCACTATATTCTACATTTCATTTTTATTTTAAAATCAAACTCCAGCTTATCCATTTCATAAACAAGCTGTGTCCTGTAATCTTATCTTTCAAAATCATAGATTCTATCTTCTTTATGATACCTGCTTTTCAAAAAAACTGCAAGTAGGGCAAACACATTTCCCATATCCATTTGTTTACAATTTTCTTTCAGAGTATTAAGTTCTTATGAATACGCAATAGTAAGAAAGACCAATTCCCATATGGAAAATCTGCCTGCAGCACATTTTTCACACAAGAATGGTCTTTTTTATTTGCTTACCATATTTTTGTTATCTCATTTTCCTGTATTCCGTATTGTGACAAAAATGAATGACGATCATTCTCATCACGCAGGACCATAACTTCTTCAAACTTTCCAGTATCAATCTCCTGAAATCCTGCTACTTGCTCTCCCGTACAGATACTGCACCGGATAGCCGGCCGTTTCTTTGTCCGATCAAAGGACTCTTCAGCCTTTTTTCGCCTTCCAAACATTACATCGCCTCTTCCATAGGAAATTCCAAAGTTATCTTTGTTCCTTCTCCTGGCTTGCTTTCTGTGTGGATCATAGCCTGATGCATCAAAGCTCCATGCTTAACAATGGAAAGTCCAAGACCAGTACCTCCAGTCTGACGGGAATGACTCTTGTCTACCCGATAAAACCGCTCATAGACTCGTTCCTGTTCCTCTGTTTCGATTCCTATGCCGCTGTCTTCCACCTGCCAAAAAATATTGTCATACGTTGTCCACATTCTTACTTTGAGCCAGCCATGATCTACGTTATATTTGATTCCATTGTCCATCAGATTAAAGAGCATCTCATATAGTATCTGCCGTACTCCCTGTATCGTTACCGATTCTCCTTCAACCGAAACCGAAACATCCTTTTTATCTGCTGCATGTTCCAGATTGCCAACGATATCCTGCGTCAGTTCATAAAGATCAACTTCTTCTTTCGGCATATCCGGTCCGCCTTCTTCCAGCTTGGAAAGCTGAATGATATCCTGCACCAGAGCTGTCAGCCGATTAGCTTCCTGATGGATCCTTCCTGCAAACTCCGGTACATCCTGAGGCTGTACCATGCCATTTTCAATCAATTCTGCGTATCCGGAGATTGACATCAATGGAGTTTTTAATTCATGAGACACATTTGCTGAAAATTCACGCCGCATCTGTTCTGCAGCCTTTTTTTCTGTAATATCCCAGATAAGGATCACAGCACCATAGGGCTTTCCGGACACTTTGACCGGATTCGCCAAAAGCTGGTAGGTCCTTCCTCGCTGATTCAGCACAGTTTCATTATGTTCTCCCGCCAGAGCCTGATCAAGTGCACTTCTCAGCTCCTGGTTGCGGCTTACCCGACTTATCGGCTTTCTGATACAGTCGCTTGCCCTTACCTGAAACAGTGCCTGAGCCGCCTTATTGATCGACAGTACTTCCGACTGGCTTACGATCACCAAACCATCTTTCATATTCTCAGTAATAGCAAGATACTCCTCGTGTCTCTCCTTCAGTTCCTGTACCTGTGACACAATCTGTTTGTTCTGTTCATGAACACGCAAAAGCAGTGGACGAAGTTCTTCATACTCCACATGGCGCAGCGGATGTTCGAGATCCAGTTCATTTATAGGATCGATCAATTTCTTAGTTTGATGCTGAACAACGAAAAATGCAACAATAATGATTCCGATAACAAGCAGTCCCATAAGCGTAATGCTCGACTGTAAAGAAGTCAGGACAGAATCCGTCGTTCTTGCAATTCTGATGACTTTACCGTCATTCAATGCCAATGCATAGTAATAGGTCTGTTTATCCAATGTATCCGAATATCTGAGCATTTCTCCCGAACCCTTTTCTCGGGCTTCCACAATCTCAGGTCTGTCATTATGGTTCTCCATGCCCCCAATATCTTCCATAGAATCGAATAGGACAGCCCCATCCACATCTATCAGGGTCACCCTGCTGGTCAGGGCTGCATTTCCTTCCACATGTTCCAGATATTCTCCCTCTGAATCTTCCATGGCCATCCCGACATACTGTGCCTCTTCCCTGACACTTTCTTCCATATATCCGCTAAACTTATCGTACATGAACAAGCTCACAACCAGAAAACTAATCAAAACAGAAGTGATAAGAAGAATACCTGTCTGATTTAAGATTTTCTGTTTCATTGTTCATCACCCATACGATAGCCCACACCTCGCACAGTCTCCACACAGGATCCTGCGGCACCTAGCTTCTGGCGTAATTTCCTTACATGCACATCAACAGTTCTTGTTTCTCCGTCAAAATCGTATCCCCATATCCGGGTCAGAAGCTGATCTCTGCTCAGTACGATCCCTTTATTCTCCATAAGATATCTTAGGAGTTCAAACTCTTTAAGGGTAAGTTCTACCTTACGTCCATTTTCTGTCACTTCGTGGCGGCTGATGCGCAGCTTGATCGGTCCATGCACCAGTTCTTCCTGCGTCTTAGGCATTCCTCTTCTTAAAACTGCCTTCACTCTTGAGATAAATTCCATCATCCCAAAAAGTTTCGTTATATAATCATCTGCGCCCAGATCTAATCCTCTTACTTTATCAAATTCGGCACCCTTCGCAGTAACCATGATCACGGGTATCTCTCTGACTTCCGGCATACGTTTCATCTTTTCAAGAATCGTATATCCGTCCTCCCCCGGCATCATAATATCCAAAAGAATCAGCTCTGGAAGTTCTTCTCCCAGTGCTTGAAACAGCTGTTCTCCATTTTCCAGGCCCTTAGCTGAAAATCCTGTTGAATGAAGTGTATAAACTAAAAGTTCGCGGATATTTCTCTCATCTTCAACGCAGTAAATCATAATTTGTCAATCCTCCATTATGGCAACATGTATTTTTCCTGTGCCTGCATAACAAGGGCGCGATATACTCCACTGTCCTCATTTTTCACGCTGTCCAAATAACTGTGTGTGTCATAAGTATCATCTCTTACCTGAGTAACACATACGGCAATATTCGAACAATGATCAGCCACACGCTCCAAACTGGTGGTAATATCCGAAAGGATGAATCCCATCTCGATCGTACATTTTCCATTTCTCAGTCTGCGGATATGGCGTTTCTTCAGTTCCTGATTTAATTCATCAATGACCTCTTCCAAAGGCTCTATCATCTGAGCACGTTTCAGATCCTGATCACTGAATACTTTGTAAGCATTTTCAACTATATCTTTCACTGCACTGATAAATATCTGCAGCTCGCCTTGAGCTTTTTTCGTGAAAGTAAGCTGTTTTTTATTCATCTCTACTGCGGATTCCATGATATTGATCGCATGATCTGATATCCTTTCAAAATCACCAATACAGTGCAGTACAATTGAAAGTGTGTGGCTGTCATGACTGCTCAGATTCTGTCTTGAAAGTTTCACAAGATAACTGCCCAGTTCATCCTCATATCGATCCACAACCGACTCTAATCTGCTGACTTCTTTTGCCTTTTCTTCCGAAAAATCGCTGAGCAGATCTAAAGCTGTATACAGAGTTTTCCTAGACTCTTCTGCCATCTGAACAGCCACATGAACGCTCTGTTCCATAGCAAATGCCGGTTTATCGAGAAAACGTGCATCCAAAAGCTGGATCTCCTGCTCTGCTGCACTCTCGTCTTTCTCTTCTTCCCCATCCCTGACTGTAAGACAGGCCAGTTTCTCCAAAACCTTGGAAAATGGAAGCAGAAGCAAAGTAGCAAATACATTAAATAAACTATGCACAACCGCAATTCCTGCGCCATTCGCTGCCTCTGGTAAAAAAGCAAAATGTGCAAAAGCATTGATCGAATAGAACAATACCATGAATACCAGCGTACCGATCACGTTAAAATAAAGGTGGACCATAGCAGCCCTTTTCGCATTTTTATTAGCTCCTATAGAGGATAAAAGTGCTGTCACACAAGTACCGATATTTTGTCCCATGATGATCGGGATAGCGACCCCGTAACTTACAGCTCCTGTCACACAAAGTGCCTGCAGGATACCTACTGATGCTGATGAACTCTGGATCACTGCTGTAAGGAGCGCTCCAGCGATCATACCAAGGATCGGGTTTGAAAATGCTGTGAGAATACCTGTAAATTCCGGAACATCTGCCAATGGTTTTACTGCACTGCTCATAGATTCCATTCCAAACATCAAGATGGCAAATCCAACCAGAATAGTTCCAATATCTTTCTTTTTCTCATTTTTAACGAACATCATCATAACGATTCCGATGATCGCCAGTACCGGTGAAAATGATGTCGGCTTGCATATCTGGATAAAGAAATTATCTCCCTCTATTCCAGAAAGACTAAGGATCCAAGAAGTGATCGTCGTACCAACATTAGCACCCATGATAACGCCTACTGCCTGTGACAGTTTCATGATCCCTGAGTTTACGAAACCAACTACCATAACTGTCGTAGCAGAAGATGACTGTATCACGGCTGTCACTCCTGCACCCAGAACAACTGCTTTTATCGGATTGGATGTTAACGTCTCCAGAATCCTCTCCAGCTTACCTCCTGAGACTTTTGCCAGACCGTCGCCCATGACATTCATACCATATAAGAACAATGCCAGACCGCCAATCATTGTCAAAACGCTGAAAAAATCCATAGTTTCCTCCCACAGATAAACCACCACCGGACAAAGTATGTTTATCTTCTCTTAATTATATAAATTTCTTGTTAAGTTCACCAACTGACTTTTGTTAATTCTTCGTAAATCCGGCTTTTGCAAATATAATAACATTATTTCGATAAGATTCCCAGTTGTTTTTCCATATATTTTAGTATATCCCCAAATACCTTCTCTTTACCCTTCTCATTCAGGATTTCGTGGCGCATCCCAGGATACAATTTTCCTTTTGTATTCAGATAGCCCAGATGGCGCATATGCTGCACTGCCTGAGCATATCTTCTGGCACCGCCTATACACGGATCATCGGCACCTCCAACAAATAGTACCGGAAGCTCCGGGTTTCTGCATTTTTCATCTGTCTTTGCGTAGACAGCACCCATCAGTTCAAATAAAGTCTGATATCCATCCACTGTAAATGTAAATCCGCACATAGGAGAACGTTCATAATGATCCAGCACTGCTTTATCTGTACAAATCCACGCATACCTGTTTTTCTCTGAGGCAAAAGCTTTTGCATAGGGTCCCAAGGTCAAAAGCTCCAATATTTTCCCCTTGCTATGGGATCCTTTTATCTTTTCCTGTATCTTTGCGATCCGTTTTCCCATGAAAAGATATGGATTCTTGCTTGGCGATCCACATACCACCAGCATATCGATCTCATCATCATATTTCGCAGCATATGCCCGAACGACCAGTGATCCCATGCTGTGCCCAAATAAGATCACCGGACATTCTTTCCAGATTTCTTTTTCCATCATCATAATCTGGTGCGTATCTTCAATCAATGCATTCATCCCGCCGCCATACATATATCCATGATCTTCCTGTGATCTTACACTCTTTCCATGGCCTCTGCAGTCATGTATCACGGCCACATAACCTGCCTGGGCCAGATATTCCATAAATGGAAAATATCGCTCCTTATACTCCGACATTCCATGATGTATCTGAAAGATTCCCTTAGGTTCACCCTCCGGTATCAGTTCCAACACATCCAGTTCTAATCCATCTGTATCTGATATCACTTTCTTTTTAACTTTTTGATACCCCATACGATACCTCCTTAGATGATAAATTTTCCCCGGTCATTTTCAATTAAATAGTTACATTATTATATCTATTTTCAAGGAAATTGTCTATCATTCTTGGCATTTTGTGTATGTCTTTGTTATAATAAGAGATACTAACGTATGAATGCAGGATTTCAAATATACTGCGATACAGCAACTCATACAAATCAATCTTAGGAAGAGGTAGTTTATCATGGATACTCAAACGATCAATCAGGAATTATTTTCTTATATCAAGCAAAGCCCTACTCCCTTTCACGCAGTAGCTTCTGCTGCCGCACTCTTATCCTCCCATGGATTTACCCAGCTTCTGGAACAGGATATCTGGGATCTGCAGCCTGGAGGAAAGTACTTTATCACCCGCGGAAAAACTTCTATTTTTGCTTTTCGTATGCCAGCCACACCAGTCTCAAAGGCTCCTTCCTTTCAGATCATCGCAAGCCATAGTGATTCTCCCTGT
Source organism: Clostridia bacterium (assembly GCA_009929525.1). Taxonomy (GTDB): domain Bacteria; phylum Bacillota; class Clostridia; order Lachnospirales; family Lachnospiraceae; genus Oliverpabstia. Next base: position 27,224 of record SAAH01000038.1, read on the forward strand.
TTTAAGCTTAAGAATCCTTCTGAGCTGACTGTTGATGAACATTATACGAAGCTGAATGTGGAAAAATATGGCGGAGCACTGCTTGCTCCATGGTTTGACCGCCCGCTTTCTCTGGCTGGCCGTGTCATTTTGAAAAAAGATGACAATATCACCAGTACTTTAGTAGATATCGACCGGGATCTTGCTATGATAGTCAATCTTGCTATTCATATGAACCACTCTGCTAATGATGGGTATGCTTATCACGTTCAGACTGATCTTCTTCCTATTATAGGAAGTGGTCAAAAGCAGCCCACCGTCCGCTCACTTGTCGCAAAAGAACTGGGAGTAGAGGAAAGTACTGTCCTTTCCTCCGATCTTTCCCTCTATAATCGTATGGATGGACGCCTCTGGGGTGCCGAAAATGAATTCTTGTCTGCGCCAAGATTGGATAATCTGCAGTGTGCCCATGCTTCCATAAAGGCTCTCCTGGGCCCATGTCACCCGGATATTTTGTGTGGTGCCGCCATTTTTGATACGGAAGAAGTTGGCAGTCACAGCCCTCAGGGTGCGTGCTCCACATTTTTAAAGGATTGCCTGAAGCGGATCAGCTATTCTCTCGGATTTACATCAGCAGAGCATCTTCAGGCTCTGGCAGGCAGTTTTCTTGTCTCTGCGGATAACGGACATGCACTTCATCCGAATTATCCCGGCAAATCAGACCCCACTCATCATCCTTATCTAAATGGCGGTGTTCTGATCAAATATGCTGCTAACCTGAAATATACTTCGGATGCCCTGACCGGTGGGCTGTTTCAGCTCCTATGCGAACAGCATGATATCCCTTGCCAGTCCTTCTTCAATCACTCTGATGAAGCCGGCGGATCTACACTGGGAAATCTGGCTATGTCTCAGGTTTCTATCCCCTGCGTTGATATCGGAGTTTCCATGTTGGCCATGCACTCCCCTTATGAGACCGTGGGTGCCAAAGATAACCTCTGGCTTTATCAGGCTATGGCTGCCTTTTATCAAACAAAAGTATACTGTACTGGAGATGGAAGCTATCGCCTGATTCCGTCATAGCAACACAGTAAGTACGCCGAGGCGTACTTGGATTTATCTCATTGAAATGTTTTTACACAGCAAAAAAGAGGTCTTTTTCAGACCTCTTTTTATTAAGCACGAGACGGGATTCGAACCCGCGACCCTCGCCTTGGCAAGGCGATACTCCACCACTGAGCCACTCGTGCATTTCTCTGTTCTTTTGAACAAAGATAATATACTATAAAACGTACTCGCTTGTCAACAGGAATTTTCTGATTTGAATATAAAATTATAACTATTATGACCCCGTTTCATCAAGGACGCAGAATCGCACTTAAGACATACTTGTTATTTGGAAAATTCTTCTGACTGATCTCATCAAGACGTATCAGATCCACATCCAGCCACAGTTCATCAGCCACGACCATCATATGAGAAAACATGATTCCAAAGTTCAGTTCATCCCATCTTCCCAGTCGATCATTCGTATGCTTTTTGGAAAAAATGTGGATCCTGCTGTCAAAAACCACAAACCGCCAAGGCTGGCTGTTCATACTGGAAGGCGCCATCCTTGCCGCATCCAGAAGCTGCTTCATCCACTGTCTGGGAGTTTCTTTATATACACAAAGCTCTCCTAAACTATGCCGCTTTGCCTCAATCTGCTTTCTGATACAGCTTCCCTTTGCTTTTCCAAATGCAAGAACTACCATCATTTTCTTATTATCTCTTCGCTGATACTTCTTTTTCAGCAGTGGACTCCCAACAAAACAGCTTCCCATGCCCCTTGTACACAGATACAATGACATTTGTTCCATGAGATATCCTGCATTCATCAACGCACGGTCTTTTTCTTCAGAATACAGCACCAGGTAATAAGGCGCTTTCACCCCCATCATACCCAGCATCTTATATTGACCTTTTCTATTATCAAATATTGCAAGTTCAGTCTCTATGCCGCCAAACAAACTTTTTATCTCTTCAAACTCCTTCAGTATATCACCCATCATCTGAGGACTGAGAGCATCATTCGTATAATTTCGGACAGACTTTCGAACAAAAATAGCTTCAAATAAATTCATGTTATCACCTTTAATTTTTTTGTAATACTATTGTAACATGTTTTTGTTGTTTTGCAACTGAATCTTGCAATTTTTCTTCTTGTTTTTCGGAAATCTATGGCAGCAGAATATCTTTTAATTGGCCCAACTTCTCCCGAAATACATCCAAAGCCATCTCAACAGGTTCTGTTTTTGTCATATCAACCCCACATAGTTTCAATAAATCGATGCAGTCCATAGAACTCCCTCCACTTAGAAACTTTTTGTAAGCCTCAACAATCCCTGATTCCCCACTTAATATCTTTGAACTGATCGCTATCGCTGCGGCAAAACCGGTTGCATACTGATATACATAAAACGGGGTATAAAAATGTGGTATCCTTGCCCATTCCATCGCAATTTCCTGATCACTGACCATTTCTTCGCCAAAATACTTTTTATTTAGTTCGTAGTATATTCCTGACAACAGTTCAGAAGTTATTCCTTCTCCCTTTTCAGCCCGCTCATGCGCGATCATCTCAAACTCTGCAAACATCGTCTGACGATATATCGTTCCCTTGAACTGATCAAGAAAGTAATTCAAAAGATAGGCTTTCTCATTATCATCACTTGCATTTTCCAACATATAGTTTATCAAAAGAGCCTCATTGCAGGTTGATGCAACTTCTGCCACAAAGATTCGATACCCTGCGTACGTGTATGGCTGAGTCTGATCAGAATGATAACTGTGAAGTGCATGCCCCATCTCATGGGCCAGCGTAAATACGTCATTCATATTCCCCTGATAATTCATTAGTACATACGGATGCGTTCCATAAGCTCCCCATGAATATGCACCACCGCGTTTTCCTTCATTTTCATATACGTCGATCCACCTGTCTGAAAATCCCTTTTCCAGAAGTCTGACATAATCTTCTCCCAGTGGTTTTAGACCTTCTTTTACCATCTTCTTGGCTTCTGCAAAAGGTATCTCCCGTTCCACTGTATGGACCATTGGCACATAAACATCATACATATGAAGCTGTTCAACATCCAAAACCTTTTTTCTCAGTTCCACATAATGATACATAGCCGGCAGTTTGTGATGTACCGCTTCTATCAGTTGAGTATATACTTCTTTCGGAATATTGCTTCCTGAAAGAGCCATCTCCAGAGAAGATGGATATCTGCGCACTTTTGTATAAAAAATGTCTTGAGACAGATTGCCGCTGTACACTGCTGCCAATGTGTTTTGGAATTCTCTGTACTTCTTATAGAGAAGTTCAAAAGCCTGTCTCCGCACTTCTCTGTCTTTATTTTCCATGCATCGGATATAATTCCCCTGCGTCAGTTCTTGTTCTTTTCCATTCACTGTTATCGTTCCAAACTTGAGGTCCGCATTTTGAAACATAGAGAAAATATTTTGCGGAGCACGAGCCATCTCACCCGTTTGTGCAAGAATCTCTTCTATCTCACTGGAAAGGATATGTTCTCTTTGTCTTATAGATTCCTGGATTTTTCTGCGATATAGCTCCAGATCCATTTCATCCTGATAATATTTTTCCAACTGTTCATCTGACAGATTCATAAGTTCCGGTTCTACAAATGACATTGTCATCTCTAGTTCCATAGCAAGTTTGGCAGCACGAGCCGACAGATCCTGATAAAAATGATTGCCAGTATCTTCATGCCAACGCTGGTTCGCATATACATAGATTTTCTCAAATCTGCAGTTCAGGCTGTCCATCATGCGCAGGCACTCCAGCAATACGCGACCACTCTCCCCCAGACGACCCTGGTATTTCTGGATTTCTTTCATGTCTTCTGCAAGACTTTCAAAATCCTTCTCCCACAAATCATCTGATTGATACAAATCTTCTATTGACCAACAATTTTCTTTCTTCTGCTCTGCTCTTATCATTTCACTCATCGTCGCTGTCCGCCTTTCTTCTCACTGTTTTTATCCCACACGCTACTGCTGATTTCTAAGTTCCTGGACCTGTGCGATCCCTGCATCCACATCACTTTTAAATTGTGTCCATGCCTCTTCATTCTCCACAAAATATTTGGGACAGAGTTTTCCTGTCACATCGTAGTGACGTATTACATCCTGACTCGTCAGACCAAACCTCACACACAGCCATGACGTCAGAGAAACTACCGATGCATACGTCGTATCATTAAACTTACCGCTGTCATCAGGATGGCAGCACTCTATAGATAATGTATCCGAATTTCTTTCATTTGATGCATATGCAATTTCTGTACTTGGAATGCACTGTACAATTTCGCCGTCCAGTCCTACTATAAAATGACTGCTTGCCTTCGTGGTATGAGCATCCTTCAATCCTTCAAAATAATCTCGATTTGCAATTGCCGAACTGCCCGGATTCGCTGTGTAATGTATGACGATCCCATTAATCTTCTCCAACGCAGTGCCTGGTCTTGAATATTCATTCACATCGATCAGTTCCACATCAAGAGCTGGTGCACCTATCCACTCATCGCCACTCATAGCTTCCTCTGCAGGTGTTACCTCTTGATCCTTCGAGAAAAAAAGCTTTTTGCATAAAAAAATGAGACCCGTTATGCATATCATAGAAATACACAGTATGACTAAAGCTCTTTTTACAAGCTGTTCTTGTCTTCGTCGTCTGGAATTGCTGTACCCCCGTCCTCCACGACTGTTTCTGCTCCTTTGATTCCCCATAGTTACTCCCATCTTTTGTACGTTTTTATCCCATACAAGCAACAAAGCGGTCCCTAAGGCAGGGACCGCCAATTTATTACTTACTCATCTACGCTATAGTTTGGTGCTTCTTTTGTAATGTGAATATCATGTGGGTGAGACTCTTTTAAAGAAGCTGCGGAAATCTTAACAAACTTTCCTGTTTCTTTTAATGTCTCAATATCTTTTGCTCCACAATATCCCATACCGGAACGGATACCACCAAGCAACTGGAATACCGTATCTTCCACATGACCTTTATATGCCACACGGCCTTCCACGCCTTCTGGTACCAGTTTCTTCGCATCAGTCTGGAAATAGCGATCTTTACTTCCGTTTTCCATAGCTGCGATAGAGCCCATACCACGATACACTTTATATTTTCTTCCCTGATATAATTCAAAGCTTCCTGGGCTTTCATCACATCCAGCGAAGATACTTCCCATCATACATACATTTGCTCCAGCGGCAATTGCCTTTGTCATATCTCCTGAATACTTGATACCACCATCTGCAATGATCGGAACTCCATATTCTTTCGCTGCTGCATAACATTCCATAACTGCTGTGATCTGTGGAACACCAATACCTGCAACTACACGGGTAGTACAGATAGATCCTGGTCCGATACCAACCTTTACTGCATCAGCTCCGGCTTTGATCAGATCTCTTGTTGCATCTGCTGTAGCTACATTTCCGGCAACAACCTGCAGATCCGGATATTTGTCTTTGATCTGTTTCAGAGTCTTGAAGATATTAGCAGAATGACCATGTGCGGAGTCAATGACAACCACATCCACATTCACTTTCACAAGTGCATCTACACGCTCCATTACATTTGCAGTGATACCAACAGCAGCTCCGCAAAGCAGACGTCCATGATCATCTTTAGCTGAAAGAGGATACTTGATCTGTTTTTCAATATCTTTGATCGTGATCAAACCTTTTAAGTTAAAGTTCTCATCAACGATCGGAAGTTTTTCTTTTCTTGCTTTTGCAAGGATCTTCTTTGCTTCTTCAAGAGTGATTCCTTCTCTTGCAGTGATCAAACCTTCTGTTGTCATAGAATCTTTGATCTTCTTAGAAAAATCTTCTTCAAACTTCAGATCACGATTAGTGATGATTCCAACAAGCTTCTTATTCTCTGTAATAGGCACACCGGAAATACGGAACTTTGCCATCAGATTATTCGCATCCTCAAGTGTATGTTCAGGTGACAGGAAAAATGGGTCTGTAATGACTCCGTTCTCAGAACGTTTTACTTTATCAACTTCATCAGCCTGGGCCTCAACCGACATGTTCTTATGGATGATACCAATACCACCCTGTCTTGCCATAGCGATAGCCATCCGATGTTCCGTTACCGTATCCATTCCTGCGCTCATCATAGGAATGTTCAGTTTTACTTTTTTCGTCAAATGCGTAGTCAAATCAATCATATTGGGAGTTACTTCCGAATACTGTGGAACGAGCAGCACATCATCAAAGGTAATTCCGTCGCCAATAATTGTACCCATTTTTTTCTCCTTTCGCTTCTCATAGACTCTCGGAATCTCTAAGCCTCTGTTTATCTGGCTTCTGAGATTCCATTTTTATTTTTTCTCCACCTTTTTCAAAAAATCACTTGACACGAAG
>SAAH01000291.1 GCA_009929525.1 Clostridia bacterium
CTGTTCAAGCTGCCCATTCAATTATCAAAAATTCTCTTGTTGGTAATTTTCCTACTTTCCATTCTGGTACTGGTCATTGCATATCTTGATGTCAGATGGAACACCAGACGGCTTGAAGTAATTTCTGGAATTCTCGATGCTGCTGCCAAAGGCGAAACAATTCCCCAACGCATTGTGCGAAGAGAAGATGAATATGGCTACCTTATTGAAGAAATGATCAGATTGTTCGTGGCGAATGAGGAAACAAGAATCCAGCTCATTGAAAAAAAGAGTAAGTTCAATGCACTGGAACTGATGGCGCTGCAAGTACAAATCAATCCTCACTTCCTCTTCAATACCCTGGAAACCATCAATTGGGAAGCATCACGGCTTGCCGGCTCATTACAAAACAATATCAGCAGCATGGTACAAAATCTTTCCGATGTTTTAAAATACTCACTGAGTAATCCCAGTGAGTCTGTCACGTTGAAACAAGAGTTGTACTATGCACAATGCTATGTTGCCATCCAACAGCAAAGGTATAGTGATACCATTGAAGTGGTTTGGGATATTGATCAGGATGCTCTCTCCTGCAAAGGTATGAAATTACTGTTGCAACCCCTGATTGAAAATGCAATTTATCATGGGGCAAAGGAAAATGAATCCCTAAGTACCATTACGATTCAGGTACGCCGCGCAGCAGATACCATTCTTCTGAAAGTCTCTGATACCGGTACTGGAATGAAAGCCGAGCAATTAGGCATGGTTAAACTTCGGTTGGAAGAAGAAGCCATGGAGGAATCCCATATCGGTTTGAAGAATGTGTATAAACGATTGAAGCTTCACTATGGAGACAGTGTACAATTCTCCATTGATAGCGAATGGAAGGTAGGGACGAGTATCACGATACTGATTCCATACATTTCAATGAGAGATGAGCACAATTCTTGACCACTGAGCAGAAATTGTTACAAGACTATCAGAATACGTCAAGAAATGACTCGAAATTGAGCAGTATTGCTTCTCACCTCTTTCTGGTACATGCCTCTACCATAGAGGTACATACATTCATCCATTCGGATGGAAAAAAGGAGTAGACATGAAAAAGAGAGGAGTCATATTCATACTGCTGGCTATGATGCTGGGTGTGATGATCGGCTGTGGAAAGAAACCGGTAGAGAGTACGAATGAAAGTGCTGTAGCCCGAGAAGCTACCAAAGAAGTTCGCTTTATGTGGTGGGGCAGCGATGCAAGGCATGCTGCGACCGTGGAAGCCATGAAGCTGTTTGAATCAAGAAACCCGAATGTGAAACTACAGGCGGAGTACAGCGGTTTCTCGGGATATTTCGACAAGCTCACCACCCAGCTGAGCGCGAAGACGGGACCGGATTTGGTGCAGCTTTCC
>SAAH01000292.1 GCA_009929525.1 Clostridia bacterium
CCTTTCTTCCATACTTTTCGTCATGTATTCTTTCTGCAGGTAAATACCATAAAACCTGTTAGAGAATGGAGTCATGATGAAAGCTCTACCCCTTGCTCTTTTGTTTATAGCTATGAGTCTTTTGGTTGGATGCAATGCACAATCAGCGATTGTGGCTGAGGTTTCTGAGCCGATCCTTGGTTATGTGCCGTCTCCTACCGCTCATGCATCAGATGGCAGTACTGCCTTGCGTATAGATTCCATCGATGAAGAGAGCACTGCCAGAAGGTCTCGTTCTGCCGAGCAGAATGAATTTGAGCTCTGGTTGATGCCGGTTACCTACCGAGGTAATGAAATTGTCTCTCATGACAATGTGAGGAATCTCAAGCGCTTTGTGGTGGCCGGTGATGATCCATTTGCTATTCCCGTTTCCGAGCTTCCCCAATCGGATAAGTCCATTGTATTCATCGTCCAACTGAATGATGAGCAGAAGCATGAACTGGTTGGCTTCTTGACGCTGCGTATTGCCGGCAGCGACCAGCCTCTTATCGTCCTTCCTCCTCGCACTGCTATAACCGGGGATGTTGAGTTTGGGACTGTTTCTGTCTCTGATGATTCCTACCTTGCAATATCGACCGAGACGTTGGAAAACAACGAAGCGAGTTTTGATGATGCAACCTATACCTCACTGACTCAGCAGACCATTCTCGATAATTTGGTGTTGATGGCGGTAAATACGTTGTGGAATACCGATCCAACCGGAAACTTCTATGCCCCGGGTCTGCTGTTGGAGTATGAACTCGAGGATGGTGAGATTGTGTGGAATTCCGCGGAACTATGGGTGTACAGCGATGAATATGAAAAACATGCAGCCATTTTTAATCCTGCAGGGGAGAATGTGAATAATGGCCGGTTTCCCCAAGCGTATGGCCCTCAGAGTTCTGTCCAATGGTCGGCATCTCTTTCTCTCGAAGATATGCTTGAAACTGCACAGAAAGGTGCTCTGTGGGGTCTGGTAGACGAGGATGGCACCCAATTGGCAGCGTTTGATTTCTCCGTTGCTTTCGTACTCGATAACCAAGGAAAACCCATAATCCCGTATATTGATCCCACTTACTCCGAATATACTGGCACTGATGGCAAAAAATATGTTGATAAGCTCTATCTGAATTGGTACTACCCGGATGCAAATGGCGGAGAGCCTCACCTGATTACCGAAGATTCAGAGCTTGCAAACCTCATCAGCCAGAACGAACTCTACATGGATATCAACTATCCGGAAGGAGGCTTGAGGGGAACGTATATGATCAGGGATAGACGTATTGAATACTCAGGGGCTTATGGGATGGAAGGTGACATCTTCTGCCTTGAGAACTTTGATGCACCTCTTCCTGTGGCCGCTCT
>SAAH01000039.1 GCA_009929525.1 Clostridia bacterium
GAATCAGATTCCTTATATTTGGGGCATTTTTTGAAAGTTGTTTATAAAGACATGGTTTAATTCAGGTCTATGTGGATAAAACTGCGGAAACTCAAGATGGGATTCCATTGATCTCAGTATCCATATGTGCGAAGAATTTCAGATCAGCGATGGAGTCTTTTGCAAGGCTTTCTACCACTTCTTTTGATTTTGGTCCCTGAACGGCATACATCTGATGCTCATCCGTGATCTCGGTCCAATCCACATCATAGTCGCCCTGATGGAAATACCACCAGTCATCGGTCCTTGTTGCGTAAAGTGTGGAAACCCAGTAACAATCTTCAGATTTTCTCATGATAACAACGTCGTCGATGATCTCACCCTGTTCATTTAACATGGTAGTATATCGATCCCTGCCCACTGCAAGGGAACCGATATTATTTGGATACATGTAATCAAGGAAAGCAGTGACATCCGGTCCTGTGATCTCCAGAAGCTGATGTGTCCAAAAATACCAGCCTACGCATGTCCTGACAGCCATATGCTCAGAACGTTTCATATCATCATATTTGAATATATTTTTATACATTTTACAGCCTCCCTTCTTACATGAATTTGTCTATTTTTTTGGCGATTTTGATACGCATCTTTCTGTCAGGGGAATCCTCTTCCCAGAGAGACCACTGAGTATTGACGAGAGTTTTGACCATTCCCTGCCACATCCAGAGGTGAGATTCCGGAACGTCTTTGGTACCAGTGATCTCCAGTCCTCCACGATCGATGACCAGAATCACTTCTTTAGCATTAAATGCTTCTACTTTATAATCACATACAAGAGACTGGAGAAGCATCTCGATCAGTCCGCCCATGATACGACCGTCTTCTCCGATGGAAGAAGGAACACCCAGCCAGTCACGGCAGGCTTTGATGGCATAACGCTCACCAAACATCGCTTTGCCGGCGGCTTCCAGGACACATTTTAAGATGTGGTCAGCCTGTTTTCTTGTAACGATGCCTCGTTTTACTGTTTCGGCAATTGCCGGAAGGATGTAAAGAGAAGCACCGGTGGACATATTGACCATCTGATTGCTGGAGTCGGTTTCCGTGTTTGTGCCATTAACAAAATGATAATCGCATTCCTCACGAAACATCATGGATTCGGAAACACAGTCTTCCTCAGCGGTATCTTTTTTCAGATCATCAGTAACAGCCGGACCGAAGCTCTCCCAGAGTGCATGAGGAGGTGCAGGATATTTTTCCCGGGATTCAGCGATGATACGGCAGTGTCTGTCACCGCAGCCTTTCGCTTCCACCATCATATAATCGATATCGGGTCTTTTTCTGTGGCGTTCAGCTGTTGCTCTTGCCTGTCCCTGAAGAGACATGGTAGTGGTACGGCAAAGCTCGGAGCCGCAGATATCCCAGTCACAGACATCCAGTTCTTTTTCAGCACGGTAAGATCCAAAGTCCTGACATCTGCCGCACATAAGAAGGGCATCGTCACCCTTATCCCCGATCAGAGCACCGGAGAACTGGCCGCACATGAATGGATGGATACCAAATCCGTCGTCGTCACCGTAGTATACGCCTGTGGTATAAAGACGGGCAGAAGCTTCTTCACACATCAACTGGGCACGTTCCTCATAATCAGGAACGATGATCCGAAGTGCCTGGGTAGCAGCTGCACTTAATACAGATTCAAATCTGCTGGCATAATGCAGGGCATCCTGATAGGAATAGATTTTATTCCATGGAGACTGGATACCGTAATAATTCTTGAAATTTGCTCCCTCACCACTGTTTTGAGGGATTCTTTCATCTATCTTTTTACTCATAATCGTTCACCTTCTCATCTATCAGTCAAGGTCTTCGGGATACTGGTCAATAGCTGCCTGATATTTTACGATATTGTGGGACATACCGCCGTCGGCAACCACGATCTCACCGGTCATACCGTCAGACATAGGGGTACACATGGCGTAAGCAACGATGGCAACCGTGTCAACCGGCTGAGTACCATCATTTTGCCATACCATCAATTCCTCGTAGAATTCGTCCTGCTTTTCCTCGGAAAGACCTTTGGCACACATATTGGAGGATGCTCCCGCTGTTACCATACCGCCCGGAGCCACAACATTTACCATGATGCCGTAACGCTTTAATTCTTTGGCTGCCTCGATAGCAAGGGAATTGACTCCGCCCTTGGAGGCTGCGTAATGCGGATATCCGCCAAATACAGGATATGGGAGCCATGCACAATTAGAAGAGATCAGTGTGATCTTACCCTGTACTTTATGCTCGATCATATAGTTACTTACATGTTTGATCCCTAAAAATGCTCCGCTGATATTTGTATCTATGACACGCCGGAACTCTTCCGCCGGAAGGTCATAGATATGAGCATAACTCCAGATTGCTGCACTATTTACATAGATATCAATACTTCCGAACTTTTCATCTGCTGATTTTATCAGATTTTCCATATCCGCTTCGTTGGAAACATTGGTACGGCAGAACATCACTCGATCCTGGCCGTATCCTGCTTCTTCAAGAAGAGGTATGGTATAATCGCCTTTCGCCTGAGAACTTCCTGCGATTACTACATTTGCACCGCCCTGCAGCAGTCTCAATGCGATGTTAAACCCTAAACCGGAGGTGGCACCGGTAACGATGGCAACCTTTCCTTTCACTGAAAACATTTCTTCCATGGGCCGCGAAGTTGCGATGTAATTTTTGAGCATTGCGATATTCGCCGCATTCATATCAAAATCCATAATCAAACCCTTCTTTCCGTTTCATATTTTACAAATCGATTTTCATACTCGGGAGAGAATAACTATTTTTATTATGAAGAAGAATCGTGTATTTGGAAATGCTGTCATTCATATGGTTTTTTTGCATTTTACCCATTAAAAATGAGGGGTACTATTGATTAGTTTGAACTTGAGGGTATAATGAAAAGTGGGGAAGGAGATGAAAGATATGAAGCTTTGTGTAGATATTATTTTTGAACGGTTGAGCAGAAAATATCCCATTAAAATGTATGGTGAGGGGAATGGGAAAATGGTCCTGCATGCACCGGAGCTATATATTGATAATACACTTCAATTTTATGCTGACCATGTTTATCTCGCCACGGTGGAGCATCTGCCGCAGCGTCCAAGGATAGAGAAAAATGTTGTATTGGTCTGTATAGGGGAAAGTGCGCGGTTGTCTTATTATAAGGAGCATGCGACGGTGCTGCTGATCAAAAAGAAAGTAGATTTTTTTGAGGTTTATAAGAGTATTCAGGGGATATATGAACTGTTTCATAACTGGGAGAGCCAGCTTCTGGAACTTTTCATGAAATCTCCATCCATTCAGGATGTGCTGAACTGTACATATTCGGTACTTGAACGGCCTATTTTTATTCTGGATACTTCGTTTCAATTTGTTGCAGCAACAAGTATGAACGAAGCGACGAAAGATGGCAGGTGGAGTCAGAACCGTGGGAGTCTTGATCCGGAGGCTTTTTTGGAATTTTTAAGAGAAAAAGACTTGAGCCTGGACCGAAAAGGTGCTTTTTTACTGGAATTTGAAGCAGGAAATGTTCTATGTGTCAATCTCTTTAACGAAAGCGATGAATATATGGGATGTCTTTGCATCGATCAGTGTAATCACTCATTTGTCGGAGGGGAAGATAAAATTGCAGAATATGTAGCAAGTATGATTGAAAAAGTATCGGAACTGTCACCCGTACTTCTTAAAAATGAACACAGTTCGTTGAGAGAGACCCTTCGAAACATAATGAACGAGATGCCTATGAGCAAAAATCAGAAGCTGCTTTTAAGATCATCCAATAACAAACAAAGCTATATTTGTATATCCATGCACTGTCTAAAGCGTTTTTTGGCATTGCCGGTGGGTTATCTTTGCTCAGTGTTGGAAAATCTGTTTCCAGAGAGCATTTTCTTTGAGCAGAATAATACGATTTTAGGAATGATTTTGTTGGATGGTTTTGAGAAGGAAAATCAGCTTACTGATGAGCTGAAAGCAAAGATAATCCCAATGATGGAAGAAATGCAGCTATGCGTTGGGGTGAGTAACAGTTTTTCGGATTTGTATATGCTGCGTACCTATTATTTTCAGGCAGAGGCAGCGATTGAAAACGGGGAATTATATAAGCCGGATCAAAAGCTTCATTTTTTCTCGGAGTTCGCTTTGACAGAAATGGTGGCAAATTCATTGGGTGGATTTCCACTGGAGGCATATTTTCCCAATGGATTTAGAAAGCTGCAGACACATGATCAGGTTGGGGCAATATCTTATCTGGAAACCCTGGCAGTTTTCCTTGAAGAAAATATGTCCTACGCAAAGGCCGCCCGAAGATTGTTTGTCCACAGGAGCACTTTGATCGAGAGAATCAGCAGGATCGAGAGCGAGCTGGAGATTGACTTTAATGACCCGGACCAGAGGCTTCAGCTTCAGATCATCTTGAAAGCGCTTTCTATTGAAAAGCGAATGGACATCGAATAAATCAAAAAGGCAGTTATTTTGTCTCATTGGATGAGAAAAATAACTGCCTTTTGCAGCTGGTTTACATATGTACCAATTCACTCAAATTAGTATCGTCCTGTTATCTGGAGCAGGCCTTCAATTCTGCATCAATTTCATCCATATGTGGTGCCAGCTCGGCAGATTCCGGATAGCTGAGAAGCTTACGGTAAGTAAGCGCTCCCACCAGTTTCATACGCGGGTCCTTAGATGCACCCGGTGCCCATTTTTCCATAACAGCTTTTCCTTCTTCAGATCTTAAAATCTCTTTTACCTTTGAATCCAATGATAATGCCATAAGTAACCTCCCTGATATTATGAAATAAAATACATGAAATAGTTTCTGCAAATTCTTTCCCGAGAATTCATTGTATTCATTATATATAATCATCAGTACATTTCACACCCGACAAAAGATGGGAAATGGGGGGAGGAAAACTAGCTATTTGTTGGAGGTTACTGTCCACGCATTGTTCAGCAATACACTTTGCGGGATACATGGAAGAAAGAAAATTGATGTCAACAAAAGAAAATGGAGATGTCTCCGCCGCTATGCTGGTCCGGCGGGGCATATACACAAAAGAGCAAAAATATATTCCGTTTTGCCCAGCCGGGCACGATGATTTTAAGTGAATTGGGGCATCTGCAACACATTTATACTATTGCCGCGTTATTAGTCCTGACACAGGGCAGGAGGCGAATCTTGCTTGTCTATGCCCCAGATAACAGTAACGATAAGAAAGACAGGTGGATAAATTTTCAATTCAATGGTTTTATGTTTAAACACCATCTGGTACAATGTCAGTAGACTGATTATGTTTTTTCGTAAGGTCTGTTTCAGACATTAATTGTTACAGAAAATAACGGGAAACGTATGTAAAAAAATGACACACGCAGAGGAGATACGAACATGCAAAAACTAAGATTTCATAAGGATGGCACTTTTAAGATCATGCAGATGACAGATATCCATTACGAAGATGGAAGTTCTGAGGATCTGCAGACAGTTGCTTTGATGAGAAAACTGATCCGGCTGGAACAACCAGATTTCATCATGTTGTCAGGGGACACCGTATTCAATGAGAACAATATAGCAAACTTGTCAAAGGCAGTAGAGCCGATTACTGAATCGGGCATCCCGTGGAGTTATATATTTGGCAACCACGATACAGAAAAGGGTGCAGGATATGAGAAACTGTACGAAGAAGTCCTGAAACAAAAAGGATGTATGGCTTACCATGATCCGGATTCGGGAAAAGGTTTGGGAAATCATACGATCAAGATCATGGGGAATGACGGACAGATGAAGTGGACAGTTTTTGGACTGGACTCCGGTAATTACAACTGCCTTGAACATATGGAAGGATATGCATACCTGGATCGTACTCAGGTAGAGTGGTATCAAAGAAAAATCAAAGAATTGGAAAAGGAAAATGCTGATTTTGGAGCACTGACATTTTTGCACATCCCGTTAAAAGAATTTCTTGAAGTGTGGGATTATGAGGTGTGTTATGGCGAGAAGAATGAAGGAATCTGCTGTTCCCGACTGAATACAGGAATGTTTGCGGCTATGCAGGAAGTTGGACATACCAGAGGGGTATTCGCAGGGCATGACCATGTGAATGAATACTATGGAAAATTATATGGGATCACTCTTGGATATGGACGAGCTACAGGATATAATACCTATGGCAGGGAAGGATTCCAGCGTGGGGCAAGACTCTTTATGATGAATGAGAATAAACCGGATTCCTTTGATACTTATGTACGGCTGGAGGATGGATCAGTGATCGATCAGCCGAAGAAACATGAACCGGAGAGAAGAAGAGAAATTGATGGGGAATGATAGAGGTTGATCATTCTGCCGGAAAAGTATGATGTGGTTGGAAGGGGGGATGTGTTTTGGAATTTCGTAAGCTTCAGTATTTTGAATCTGTTGCCAGATTGAGTAATTTTACGAAAGCGGCGGAAGAATTGTATGTGGCTCAGCCCACTATTACAACAGCTATTAAACGAATGGAGGAAGAACTTGGAGTACCTCTTTTTGTACGGGATAAACGTAAGGTGCTGCTGACCTATGAAGGAGAAGTGTTTCTTGAAAAGGTAAAAGATATATTGAAACGCTTTGACCAGGCGATCTTCGATATGCAGGAAATGTCAGCGAATCATGAATGGACGGTAAATATCGGTATCGTACCAATATCAGGGAGCAGTCTGCTGGCGGTGTTGTACCAGGGTTTGACAGAAAAATATCCAAATATCCGTTACAAGATATTAGAGATTGGAAGCTATGGAATAGAAGATGCGATCAAGAGGGGCGAAATGGATATAGGATATCTGATCCTGCGAGACAACATGCAGGAGAAATATAATATATGCCGGGTCCACAAATCAGAATTAAAGGTTTTAGTACATATAGAGCATCCATTGGCTTGTCGGCAGAGTCTGAGTGTAAGGGATTTGAAAGATGAAAAAATAATTTATTTTCCACAGCATTCTTATGTGCGACAGAAAATGGATGCAGAATTTCAGCGATGCGGTGTTGTACCGAACATATTTGCGGAACCTGTCCAGATGATCTCGTTGTATAATCTTGTACAGCATAATGCAGGAATTTCGTTTTCTGTAGGAGAATATTACGACTCCATGATCCGCTCAGAAGATATTGTGGCAATCCCGTTGGAAGAACCGGTATACTGCGAGACTGGATTTATATGGAAAAAGGGTGAAAAGTTAAACTATGCAGCACAAAGGTGCCTTGAATATGTTCAGGAGCATGCAGAAGAATTATAAAGGGAAAAAGAGATATATAAAAAGAACAGCAGATGTCATAGATTATGATGTCTGCTGTTCTTTTTATATATCCGCTAACGTCCGATCCTGCACAAATAGAAAAAATGTCATGAAAAATGGTTAGACTCAGAAAAAAACATGACAATAAAACTAATAGTTTCAAACTATCACCTGATAAAAATAGTGTATTTCACAAAAGAATACCGCATTGGTATAGTGAAAATATACAAAATGACGGAAAGGAGAAGAGGCGAAAGTCAAATCATATGAGCGAGATGAATTGAAAATGTAAAAACAAAAGAATGTGAATGGGGGATTAGAAATGAATCAATTAGTGATATGTCTGATTATTTGTGCGTTGACCATCATCAGTTATGCATGGGGAAAATTGAAAATGGGTACGACAGCCATATTGAGTATGGTTGCGTTTGTGATCACAGGGTGTATCGATCCTGCAACAGCAGTAGGAAATTTTGCAAATACAAACGCTGTCATGATGTTGTCCATGTTTGTGGTAGCGGCAGGATTTAACAGGACACGGTTTGTGAAAAATTGTGCCAGCAGCGTGAATAAGATAGCCAGAGGTTCTTTGACGATGGTAATGTTTGGCTACATCCTGATCACCGTGATTTTAAGTCAGTTTATACAAAGTTCCATGGTTGTGTTCGGAATCATGGCGCCTATGCTGGCGGCCAGCTGTGAAGAACTGAAGATAAAACCTTCAAAAGTAATGTTTCCGTTGATGATCGTATGTATTTCTACGATATCTGTCCTGCCTCTTGGCAGCGGAGCTACTCAGTTTGCTGAATTGAACGGATATCTGGAAGCAAATGCCTATACAGATTATATGGTTGCGTTGACTGATCCGATGAAAGCAAGACTTCCTATGCTGATTTTGATCGCGGTCTATGCCATTTTCTTTGCAAGCCGTCTTGCTCCGGATAATCCGGTGGTGGATACTATAGCAGTGAAAGCAAAAGAAGATAAAAAAGAAGCTCTGAAACCATTTCAGGAGAGAGCTGGATATATTATTTTCATATTGGTTACTTTGGGATTGATTTTCCAGAAACTGATCGGTGTAGAAATATGGGTGATCTGTCTGGCAGGTGCAGTTGCAATGGTTGTGACTGGCGTATTGTCTGAGCAGGAAGCGGTAGAATCTATTCCGTGGTGGATGGGATTCCTCTTCGTAGGATCACTGACCATGGGCGGCGCGTTGACGGAGACCGGTGCAGGTGAAGCCGTTGGAAATGTGCTGGCAAATGTGATAGGAGGACTGGGAAATCCATATCTGATAGGCATTGTATTCTTTATCGTTCCTTTTGCGCTGACCCAGGTTATGATGAATCGTTCTGTGATCACAATTTTCGTACCGATTGCTATATTGGCATGTAAGTCAATGGGGGCAAATCCTGTGGGTGTAATGATACTTGTACAGTCGGCATGCCTCAGTTCCTTTATGACCCCGATGGCTACACCAGCGGTTCCGATGTGTATGGCAGCAGGCGGCTATGATCTTAAGAGTCTGTTTAAACAATCAATCGTACCGGCTATTTTACTGTGCATCGTGAGTGTGGGATGGATCATGACAGTATTTCCATTGTAGAAAGCCGAACATGTACACAGAATGCTGTGATATTTCTATATGGACGATGAGAAAATCAGGAGAGAAGGGAAAGAAAAAACATGGATTATGGAAAAGAATCATTAAAAATGCATTATGAACTGAAAGGAAAAATCGAGGTGACGGCTCGTGCTGCTGTAGATTCCAAAGATGCACTGAGTTTGGCGTATACACCGGGGGTAGCAGTGCCGTGCCTGGAGATTCAAAAGGATGTTGATAAAAGTTATGAACTTACAAGAAGGTGGAATACGGTGGCGGTCATAACTGATGGAACGGCAGTTCTGGGGCTTGGAGATATTGGTCCGGAAGCAGGAATGCCTGTTATGGAAGGTAAGTGTGTTTTGTTCAAAGCATTTGGTGATGTAGATGCGATTCCGCTTTGTATACGGAGTAAAAATGTGGATGAGATCGTTGAGTCCGTTCGGTTGTTTGCAGGAAGTTTTGGCGGCATTAATTTAGAGGACATATCTGCACCCAGATGTTTTGAGATTGAAGAAAAGCTGAAAGCGAGCTGTGATATTCCTGTTTTTCATGATGACCAGCATGGTACTGCAGTGATCACTCTGGCAGGTCTTATCAATGCACTAAAGTATGTAGGAAAAAAATTAGAGGATGTAAAAATCGTAACTTCAGGAGCAGGTGCAGCTGGGATTGCGATCATTCGACTTTTGATGTCCATGGGATTGAAGAATGTTATTATGACAGATCGCCAAGGTGCTATCTATGAGGGACGTGAGGGGCTGAATCCTATCAAAGAAGAAATGGCGAAAATAACGAATTTTGCCCATGAGAAAGGAACACTCGCAGATGTGGTCAAAGGAGCAGATGTATTTATTGGAGTGTCAGCACCAGGAACGCTGACAGCGGATATGGTTCGGACTATGGCAAAGGATCCTATTATATTTGCATGTGCAAATCCTACACCTGAAATCTTTCCAGAGGAAGCGAAAGCAGCAGGAGCAGCGGTTGTCTCTACAGGAAGATCTGATTATCCCAATCAGGTAAATAATGTACTGTGTTTTCCTGGGATCTTCCGAGGGGCACTGGATGTGAGAGCGTCAGATATCAATAGTGAAATGAAGGTGGCTGCTGCATATGCTATTGCAGGTCTTGTCAGCGATGAGGAACTTAATGCAGAATATATTCTTCCAGCTGCATTTGACCCCCGTGTTAAGGATGCGGTGGCCGAGGCAACAAAGAAGGCTGCCATTGAAAGTGGAGTAGCACGTATATAAAGCCTGGACAGCAAATGTAATTGTAAAGTTACGGGGACTGTCTGGATAAAAAAGGGGGAGAGACGAATTGGAAAAAATCAGTCGCGAACAAATGATACAGATGGCGAAAGAAACAAGGAAAAAAGTGACGAATGCCATCGTTCCAGATGAGGAAATGGAGAAATATCCGGTCAATATGAAAAAGATGCTGATACCTACAAGAGTGGGTGATGCAGAGGCGTATTATAGTTATAAAGAATCTTGCGAAAATGGTGATGTTCTTGTGATCAATTTTCATGGGGGAGGATTCATAAGAGAGCGCACGCCAAATGATGAGTTGTTTTGCCGCAAGCTAAACCATGAACTCGGCTGCAAGGTACTGGACGTGGATTATAAGATAGCACCAGATCATCCATATCCGACTGCAGTGTATGAAACGTATGATGTTGTTCAATGGGTATACAAACACAGAGAAGAATTTGGTGTGGAAGCAGACAAGATCCTCCTGTCTGGACATAGCGCAGGGGGGAATCTTGCGATTGTAGATACAATGATAGCAAAGGCGGAACATACCTATAGTCCGGCTATGCTGATAATAGACTATCCACCCCTGGATCTGTATACGGATCCGGGAGAAAAGCCATGCCAGGGTGAAGGGATACCGGTAGAACGTGCCCGATTGTATAATCTGTATTATTGTGAAAGAGAGCAGCAAAAAGAACCATATGCTTCGCCAATCTATGCATCAGACGAACAGCTCAAAGAATTTCCTCCTTCTCTTTTTATTACAGCAGAACAGGATAACCTATGTATAGAAGCAGAAGATTTTGCACTTCGTCTCGCAAGGCTGGGAAATGAGGTGACTTTAAAGAGATTCCAGAAGGTTGGGCACGCATTTACTATTTATCGCAGAGAAAAGCACGAAGAAGCATTTGCACTGATCGTAAAAAGCATACGAAACAATATAAACTTAAAAACTGATATGAAATAGCTTTTGGTTAAAAATGGTTACCGCTCAGAAGTCAACTTGAGCGGTAACCAAAATATTTATAAAAAATATAAATAAAAAATTATATTGTTGAATGTGAAGAAAACAAATGATATAATTTAATAAGTCAACAGAATCAATGCTATGATATTCATTTGCAGCATTTCACGCAGCAGTCATAGCGTTATCTTTATTCAATGGCTATTCGCCAAATTTTTCAAAAACAAACATAACAGTTTTATATTTACACGCCATCTGATACAATATCAGTAGAACAGTACGTTTCTTTTTGATGCTCAAATCTGCTGATTATGTTTAATATCAGTGGAGTGAGGAGAGGAGAGAAATGTATGAATGAAAAACAAGTGACACACGCGCAAAGTATCCCACTGTTAAAAAATCTGAATTTGACTAATCGATTTTTATTTGATGCAGTTATGGAGGATGCAGAGACACATCAGGCAGTACTGAGTATAATTTTTCAACATGATATAGGATTATTGCCGCAAAACGAGGTGGAAAAGCAATTACAAACCCTTCCATTTCTGAGGTCAGTCCGATTGGATGTGTTTTCGATGGACGAAGAGCATAATGTCTATAATAGCGAAATGCAGAAAAATTATAAATCAGATCTTAGAAAACGTTCCCGGTTTTACCAGGCGTTGATAGATGCCAGTCTCTTGCCGATGGGGATACTTAATTACAATCAGTTAAATGATTCGTATATGATCATGATCACGCCCTTTGATATCTTTGGTTTTGGTTTGTACCAATATACCTTTGAGGCAAAATGCCGGGAAGTACCGGAACTATCCTTGGGGGATGGTGCGACACGGATCTTCCTGAATACAAGGGGAACAAATCCGGAAGAAGTAGGGCAGGAACTGGTTGATCTTTTGAAATACGTAGAGGATACGAGTGATACAGTTGCTGAAGCATCTGAGAGTGAATTGATCAAAAAAATCCACAAGCGCGTGAAAGAAGTCAAATCCAGTGAAGAGATGGGAGTGAAGTATATGCAGGCGTGGGAAGAGAAAGCATATGAAAGAGAAGAAGGACGAGAAGAAGGACGTATACTGGGAGAAATAGATCTGGTACGTAAAAAAATGAATAAAGGGCTATCAGTTGAACAGATTGCAGATTTCCTGGAAGAACCGTTGGAACTTATCGAAAAAGTATGTCAATTACTTCAGGCTGATCCTGACATGAGCACAGAAGAAATCAGGCTGCGGTTATGACTTAGCGCAAGTTAAATTGACGCTTATCATGTAGATATGGTAGAATTAAACCCATGGCAGAGCAAGTACGCCAAGGCGTACTTGAATATGATCAGTAACTTGAGAAAGGGCATACAATGGAAGAATCTTACAAGAGTTTTGCACGTGTATACGATATGTTCATGGATAATATAGATTACCCTGCATGGCGTGATTACCTGCTTACCATACTCGAAAAAAATAATATAAATGAAGGTCTTATCCTGGAGCTTGGCTGTGGCACCGGCAGTATGACAGAGCTTTTGGCAGAAGCAGGATATGATATGATAGGGATTGATAATTCAGAAGATATGCTGGAGATGGCGCTGGAGAAACGTGTAGAAAGCGGTCACGATGATATCCTGTATCTTCAGCAGGATATGCGGGAGTTTGAACTTTATGGAACCGTTCGTGCTGTGATAAGCGTTTGCGATTCAATCAATTATATCCTTGAGGAAGAGGAACTTCTGGAAGTTTTCCGTCTGGTCAATAATTATCTTGATCCGGGTGGTATTTTCATTTTTGATATGAATACCCCATACAAATATGAGAATCTGATGGGGGATTCTACGATCGCAGAGAACAGAGAAGAAGGCAGTTTCATCTGGGAAAATTATTTTGATGAAGAAACACAGGTCAATGAATATGCCCTGACACTCTTTATCAGGGAAAAAGACGAATTATATAGGCGATATGAGGAATACCATTATCAGAAAGCTTATGATATGAATACAGTCATGGAATTATTGGAACGATCAGGACTTGAACTGGTGGCAGTATATGATGCATTTTCTACGGAAGAACCAAGGGTAGACAGCGAGAGGATCTGTTTCGTGGCAAGAGAATGCCGGAAAGGACACAAAGATGGAACAAAAACCAATAGAATGGACGATTGACGAGCTTCTCATAATGGCAGAAGCAGGTGAGAAAAACGTCCAGTATGCCATTGGATTTTATTATGAAAATGGAGTTCAGACAGAAGTTGATCTTTTCAGGGCAGTTACCTGGTATGAAAAGGCAGCAAAACAGGGACATGCAGAGGCACAGCTACGTCTGGGATTGTTATATGCACAGGGAAAAGGCTGCGTGCAGAATTATAAGCGGGCATTTTCCAGCCTGAAGCAGTCGGCGAGCCAGGGAAATGCGAATGCACAGTATAATGTGGGAAGATGTTATGAAGAAGGACTAGGGGTAGAAAAAGATGCATCCAGTGCGATATCCTGGTACGCTAAAGCAGCAAAAAAGGAAGATCACAGGGCTGAGTGCTGTCTTGGTATGTATTATCTTGAAGGGGAAGTAGTCGAGAAAAATGAGAAAAAAGCTTTTCAGTATTTTGAGAAAGCAGCAAAAGCAGGCATACCGGTAGGAGAATATAATCTGGCTGTGATGTATCAGTTTGGCACAGGAATTGAGAAGAATCTGGAACTGGCAGATTACTGGATGACGAAAGCAGCCCAGGAGGGATTTTCTCTGGCAAAGCAGGCACTTAATCTGGAATAAAAGAACAACATAAAGTATATGGCACAAAACAAATAATGAGGAGAAAACGTAATGAGCGATTATATAGTAAGAGCAACAGCAGCAAACAATCAGATCCGTGCTTTTGCGGCAACTACAAAGGACATGGTGGAGACAGCGAGGGCGGCACATGATACAAGCCCGGTGGCAACAGCAGCTTTGGGACGTCTTATGACAGGAGCAGCGATGATGGGCGTAATGATGAAGGGTGACAAAGACGTATTGACCCTTCAGATAAAGTGCAGCGGACCGATCGGCGGTCTGACTGTTACCGCAGATGCAAAAGGAAGAGTAAAAGGATATGTCAATAATCCTAAAGTAATGCTTCCGGCAAATGAAAACGGAAAACTCGATGTGGGCGGAGCACTGGATCTTGGTATCCTGAGTGTTATCAAAGATATGGGGTTAAAAGAGCCATATGTGGGGCAGACTGAACTTAAGACAGGCGAGATCGGTGATGACCTTACTTACTACTTTGCCAGCAGTGAACAGGTTCCTTCTGCAGTAGGCCTGGGCGTACTGATGGAGAAAAATAATACAGTAAAACAGGCGGGTGGATTTATCATCCAGCTGATGCCGTTTGCAGAAGAAGAAGTGATCGAACAGTTGGAGAAAAATCTGGCTGAGGTCACATCAGTCACAGAGTACCTTGACCAGGGGTATACACCGGAGATGCTTTTGGAAAAACTTTTAGGTAATCTGGAACTTGAGATTACGGAACGTACACAGACAGGATTTTACTGTAATTGTGATAAAATCCGGGTCGGAAAAGTTCTTTTAAGTCTAGGGGAAAAAGAACTTCAGGAAATGATAGATGAGGGCAAGGAGATTGAACTTAACTGCCATTTTTGCAATTCGAATTATACATTTAGTGTGGATGAATTGAAAGAATTGCTGGAACTGGCACGCAGATAGAGAGAGAAACAGAGAGGAAATCACGATGAAAAACGGATTTATTAAAGCAGCGGCAGGTACACCGAAGATTCAGGTGGCTGATTGTATTCATAATACAGAAGAAATTTTGAGGATCATCAAAGAGATGGAAGCAAAGGGCGCAAAGATCATGGGATTTCCGGAACTTTGCATCACAGGATATACCTGCAGCGATCTCTTCTGGCAGAATATATTGTTGGACAGTGCAAAGGAACGTCTGTTGTGGTTGGCAGATGAGACAAAAGAGGTGGATGCACTGATTACAGTAGGTCTTCCGATGGAATCCGACGGAAAACTGTACAATGTGGCTGCAGTGCTTAACAGAGGTAAAATCTTAGGACTTATTCCAAAGACCAATCTTCCAAACTACGCAGAATACTATGAGGCGAGACAGTTTACACCGGCAGATGAGGATATGTCTACGGTTACTCTGAACGGGGAAGAAGTTCCGTTTGGAACACGCCTGTTATTTAGCTGTACATCGATGCCGGAGCTCAAGGCGGCAGTGGAAATCTGCGAAGATCTGTGGGTTCCGAATCCACCGAGTGTAGCTCATGCCCTTGCAGGAGCAAACGTCTTGATCAATCTTTCCGCAGGTGATGAGATCACAGGGAAGGACACCTATAGGAGAAACCTGGTAAATGGCCAGTCCGCACGTCTCGTTTGTGCATATTTGTATGCAACAGCTGGAGAAGGAGAATCGTCCACAGATCTGGTATTTGGAGGACATAATCTGATCGCGGAAAATGGAACGATACTAGCAGAGGCAAG
The DNA here is from genome assembly GCA_009929525.1 of Clostridia bacterium. Lineage (GTDB taxonomy): Bacteria > Bacillota > Clostridia > Lachnospirales > Lachnospiraceae > Oliverpabstia. Next base: position 15,610 of record SAAH01000039.1, read on the forward strand.
ACGATTTATCAATCAGACCATTTATGCAGATATTGATGTGAAGCGTCTTTCTACAGAGAGAAGAAAAATGACAACCTATCCTTCAGCTAATAAGACAGGATATCAGGTAATTCCTTTTGAACTGACAAGGGAAGAGACAAAGCTTGAACGAAATTTTCCGGAGAAGCCATTTGTTCCGGCAAATAAAGCAGAGAGAGAAAAACGCTGTGACGAGATTCTGACGATCCAGGCGATGGGGCTTAAGAAACGTTTGGAACATACACACTGTAAAAGTGCAGTTTTAGGGATCTCGGGAGGCTTGGATTCCACACTGGCACTTCTCGTGACTGCCCGTGCGTTTGACTATCTTGAAATGGACCGTAAAAACATCATAGCTGTCACGATGCCTTGCTTTGGAACCACAGACAGGACTTATAAAAATGCCTGTGATCTTACCAATAACCTTGGAGCGACACTTCGTGAGGTAGATATCAAAGAGGCGGTTACCATACATTTCCGTGATATCGAACATGATGCAGACAAGCATGATGTGACCTATGAAAACTGTCAGGCAAGGGAGCGTACCCAGGTGATCATGGATATCGCCAATCAGACCGGCGGCATGGTGATCGGAACGGGTGATCTGTCAGAGTTGGCACTTGGCTGGGCTACTTATAATGGTGACCACATGTCCATGTATGGAGTTAATGCGTCGATTCCGAAGACTCTGGTGCGCCACCTGGTGCATTACTTTGCAGATACCTGCAACGATGAGAAATTGTCTCACATTCTTCTGGATGTGTTGGATACTCCGGTCAGCCCGGAACTTTTGCCGCCGAAAGACGGTAAGATTGCACAGAAGACGGAAGATCTGGTGGGACCATATGAACTTCATGATTTCTTCCTGTATTATATGCTAAGAGCTGGATATGAACCGGATAAGATTTTTCGTATCGCATGTAAGACTTTTGATGGAACATATGACAGTGAGACGATATTAAAATGGCTGAAGAATTTTTACAGAAGATTTTTTATGCAGCAGTTCAAACGTTCTTGTTTGCCGGATGGACCGAAGGTAGGTACTGTGGCAGTGTCACCGCGCGGAGACCTTCGTATGCCTAGTGATGCATGTGCAAGAATCTGGCTGAATGAGATAGACAAACTGGGAGAAGGTGCAAATGGTGAGAACAGAGCGTGATGGATTAAGAGAATTGATGAAAAAGGCAGAATTGCCTGAGGATGCAGTCGAGGCACTGGAAGCGTCCATTGATCTATTAGAGAAGGCGAAGCTATGGGGGAAGGTAACTGCCATGTCCCGGAAGATCATGGAAGAACTGCCGGATGGAAGGCGCCTTTCGGAGATTTTGAAGGAAACCGCAGAGTGGAAAAAAGATGGAAGGATCGACACTATCAGCGAGTACACGCTGGAGTTTTTGGTGCTCCTTGGCTGCTGGAAAATTCTTGAACAAAGATATCAGGAGAAAGGAATGCCCATGGAGATATTCACAGCTTCCTTGAAGGATATGCATTACAAATTGATGGAATGCAAAGAGGTGTATGGTGTTTATGGCACATTTGTAGGACATTGGTTTTCCGGGTTTTTTGATATGACACGATTTGCATTGGGACGACTACAGTTTGAATTGCAGACATATCCTTATGACAAGGAGTATACCAGCCGTGGTCATACGGTAAGGAAGGGAGATATGGTGATCAACATGCATATCCCTTCCAGCGGACCGCTTCTTCCAAAAGAAGCGGAGGATGCTTTTGCGCAGGCGGCTGAATTCTATAAAGACAAATTTGGAGGCGGACCGGTGGTGTATGTGATGCACTCCTGGATCCTGGATGTGGATATGGTCCGAATCATTCCGGAAGGAAATATGAAGTCATTTGCAAGGAGATTTGACATTATCGAGGATTGTAAAAGAGATGTCTTTGAGGATGGCTGGAGAATATTTGGCAAAGAGTGGACGAAAAAACCGGAAGAACTTCCACGCCGGACAAAACTGCAGAAAGCCATCGCTGACTATCTGCAGCAGGGTGGAAGACTGGGAGATGGATATGGTATTTTTGTTCTATCATAGGAAATTACATCCTATGACAGAGCAGCTTTTGACAGAGCTGATTTTATCGCCTCAAGAAGCAGCATGGAGGTGTATTTGTTATCATCTTCGTAAGTGATATGATCGGTTGACTGCGAAGAATAAATCTGGGATGCCAGATTTTCCAAAGTGGGTTCCATCAGAGGATACATGGCGGTAGCTGTTTCGCTCAGATTGACAAGCTTGATGGAATTGATATGGCTGCTGTCAACAGTCACTTGAACATCGAAATTATTGTCATTCAGTTCTATTGCGGTAGTATAGACTCCGGCAATATATCTGGCATCTTCTGAGACAGTGGCCTGGGTTGCCGCAGTTTCTTTATCCTTATCCGGACCAAACATGAGGACCAGAAGGGCGATCATCAGGATGGCCAGAACGAGAAAGATAGCGGTATAGATCACTTCTTTCATATGTAATACGACAATTTTTGTTTTTGAGCTCATACATACACCCCTTATCACGGTTTTCTATATATCTTATGAAGATTCAGAAGATATATACCATGTACTTTCCAATGATTTACCTTGAAAGCAGATAAAGCCACCGGCACTTAGCAACGCAGCAAGTACGCTGAGGCGTACTTGAATAATGGAGTGGATAGAAAAATGCAATAGAAGGCGGAGGCGGTATGTCAAATGAATATTGAGGAATGCACACTTTGCCCAAGAATGTGCAGAGTTGACAGATCAGCAGGACAAAAAGGATACTGTGGGATGGATGCAGTGATCCGTGGTGCCAGGGCAGCACTTCATATGTGGGAGGAACCCTGCATCTCAGGCACAAGAGGATCAGGAGCGATCTTTTTTTCCGGGTGTACACTCCGATGTATTTTTTGCCAGAATCATGAGATCGCAGATGGTTCCTGCGGAAAAGAAATCACCGGCGAGCGGCTTACCCAGATTTGTCTGGAACTGCAGGATAAAGGTGCAGCCAATATCAATCTGGTGACGGCAGCTCATTTTGCCCCATGGATATTGGAGGCATTGGCTGAAGCAAAAAGGAGAGGACTTTCGATCCCTGTGATTTATAACAGCAGTGGATACGAGAGGCCACAGACCATTGAATTATTAAGTCCTGTAGTGGATATCTGGCTTCCAGACTTCAAATACATGGATGCGAATATCAGCAAAATATATTCGAAGGCAGAAGACTATCCTGAAACGGCAAAACAAGCGATAGAAAAAATGCTCCAGTATGCACCGGAATGTGTCTTTGATCCGGAGGGATATATACAAAAGGGCGTGATCGTCCGTCATTTGATCCTGCCAGGGCACACAAAGGATTCCATGAATGTTCTTAAATATTTGCATGAGACATATGAGAATAAGATATACATCAGTGTTATGAACCAATATACGCCGCTCAAACAGGTGAAGGATCTTTCACCTCTTGATCGATGCGTGACCAAAAGAGAATATGAGCGGGTGCTGGACTATGCCCTTGAACTTGGAATCGAGCAGGGCTATTTCCAGGAGGGAGAGACGGCGAAGGACAGTTTTATCCCGCTATTTGACTATGAAGGCCTTTGATGCAGATCCGGGGTCTTTTCATATATAAAAATGTTGTAACTATTCAGTAGGTAGTATCCCGTGAGGGTACAAAACAGATACATAATATTTCCAAATTCGAGGAGGATAAAGAGTGAAATTATCAATTTTAGGACCGGGTGGGATCGCAAGGAGTATGGCGACAGCGGTAAAGGGACTTGATGAGGTGGAAGCATATGCAGTAGCTTCCAGAGATTATGAAAAAGCAAAAGCATTTGCAGAGGAATGGGGATTTGCGAAAGCATATGGCTCTTATGAGGAGATGCTTGAGGATCCGGAGGTGGAACTTGTCTATGTGGCAACACCCCACTCCCATCATTATACTTATGCGAAGATGTGTCTGGAACATGGTAAACATGTTCTGGTTGAGAAGGCATTTACAGTAAATGCGAAGCAGGCGGAAGAGTTGATCGCATTGGCTGAGGAGAAGAATCTTCTCATCACAGAAGCTATCTGGACAAGATATATGCCGAGCAGAAAGATGATCGACGAAATAACCGCAAGCGGTGTGATAGGAGAGATCACATCACTGACAGCGAATCTGGGCTATCCGCTCAAACATGTGGAGAGACTGCAAAACCCGGAGCTTGCAGGCGGCGCACTTCTTGATCTTAGTGTTTATCCGATCAACTTTGCTCTTATGGTATTCCATGGACAGGTGAAGGATATGCAGGCAACAGCAGTTATGTCTCCAAAAGGAATCGATTGGATGAATAGTATCACTTTGACTTTTGATGATGGAAAGATGGCAGTGCTCCACAGCAATATGCTGGCACTTCCGGATCGTGAAGGCGTTATCAATGGAGAGAAAGGGTATATAGAAGTTCAGAATATCAATAACTGTGAGGAAATCCGTGTATTTGATTCCAACAGAGAAATGATAGCAAGATATAAGGTTCCGGAGCAGATCAATGGATATGAATATGAAGTATTGTCCTGTATGAAGGCTATCAAAGAAGGGAAAAGTGAATGCCCGGAGATGCCGCACAGCGAGATCCTGCGTGTGCTCAGAATGATGGATCGGATAAGAGAAAACTGGGGGATGAAGTTTCCCTGCGAATAATTGAAAAAAGAGGAGCATTATGTCATTACAATTTGTGTTGGGAAGTTCCGGTTCGGGCAAATCCCATGAGCTATTTTGCCATATCATAAAAGAAGCGGATCTTCATCCGGAAAAGACCTATCTGGTGATCGTGCCGGAACAGTTTACCATGCAGACTCAGAAGGAACTGGTTGCACTCAGCCCGAACCATGGGATCATGAACATCGATATACTGAGTTTCCAGAGACTTGCATATAGAGTGTTAAATGAAGTGGGCGGAGAAACCCGTCCGATCCTGGAGGAAATAGGAAAGACACTGGTAACGCAGAAAATAGTGCAGGAGAAGGAAAAAAATCTGGGAGTACTTAGTACGAGCCTGAAAAAAACAGGAACGATAAGTGAGATGAAATCTCTGATCTCTGAACTTATGCAATATGATATCCATGCAGAAGAACTTTCGGATATCATAAATAAAACAGAAGAGAAACCGCTCCTGTTATATAAACTTCAGGATATAGAAGTGATCTATCAGGGATTTACAGAATACTTGAAGGACAGATACCTCACAGGAGAAGAAATACTGGATGTGCTCTGTGAGCGCATAGATGGATCGCGAATGATGAAAAACTGTGAGGTGGTTCTGGATGGATTTACAGGTTTTACTCCTGTACAGAATAAGTTGATGAGAAAAATACTCACACTTTCCCAAAAGGTGTGGGTTACAGTTACATTGGATGAAAAATCGTCTAAGGAAAATCTAAAAAGCCAACAACATCTTTTTCATATGAGTGCGGTGATGATGGAGAAACTTGCCGGACTGGCGGCGGAGGAAAGGGTAGAACTTTCCGATGATATCTGGATACATGCCGGTGAAAAAAGCCGGTTTGCTAATGCCCCGGCACTGGGCTTCCTTGAGAAGAATCTGTTTCGCTACGGGAATCACAGATACGAAAAAGAACAAAATGAGATAGAGGTATTTACAGTGCAAAATCCCAAGGCGGAGATGAGAGAGATCGCAAGGCGGATTCAGTATTTGGTAAGGACTGAGGGGTACCATTATCGTGACTTTGCTATTATCACAGGTGATCTATCTATGTATGGAAGTTATGCCAGACAGATCATGGGGGAGTGCGAAATCCCTTGTTTTGTCGATGAAAAACATTCGATCCTTATGAATCCCTTTGTGGAATATCTGCGGGCGGCCCTTAATATGCTGACAGAACAGTTTAGCTATGAAAGTGTATTTCGCTATCTGCGCTGCGGACTTTCCCAGTTGTCTTTGTACGAGACAGATACACTGGAGAATTATTGTATCGCTATCGGTATCCGGGGATGGAAAAGATGGAAAGAACATTGGGTACGCCGTTTTCGCGGGATGGAGGAAGGCAGCATAGAAGATATCAATGCAGCCCGTATAAAGTTCGTCCAGGAGACGGAGAAGTTCGCTGAGGGAATGAAGCAAAGAGGACTTACGGTTGAGGAGAGGACCCGGGTTTTATATGAGTTCATATGTGATGGACAGGTTCAGGAAAAACTGTACGCAAAAGAAGAACTCTTTAAAAAACAGGGTGAGCAGGCTCTGGCGCGGGAATATTCGCAGATTTACGGGATCATCATGTCGCTGCTTGATAAGATGGTCCAGATATTGGGAAATGAGAAAATATCTCTTGAAGATTATCAACAGCTTCTGGAAGCGGGATTTTTGGAAGCGAGAGTTGGTATCATACCGCCCACTGCGGACCAGGTGCTTGTGGGAGATATGGAGAGGACCCGTCTTAAGGATATCAAAGTACTTTTCTTTGCCGGTGTCAACGATACAGTAATTCCGAAGAGAACCCAAAAGGGCGGTATTCTCTCTGAATCTGACAGAGAATACCTTGACGGGAAAAAAGTAGAACTTGCACCTACGGCAAGAGATGCAATGTATATACAGAAGTTTTATCTGTATCTGAATATGACGAAACCAAGCAGCAGACTTTGTATGTCCTATGCCAAGTCGAGTGGGCAGGGGCAGGCGCAGGGTCCAGCCTATCTGATCGCCATGGTATGCCGGATGTTTCCAAAGATTCAGATCATGGACAGTGAGGAACAGGGTATCTGGCACACCGAGCAGGCCAGCCAGGCGGTGAATCTGCTCTTGGAAGGGCTGGCAAAGGTGCGGGAAGAAGAACAGGACGATGAATGGAAAGAACTTCTCCAGTGGTTTATAAACTCGCCAAAGTGGCAGGAAAAATGCCGGAGATGGATGCAGAGTGCATTTCAGACGAAACCAAATGATAAGATAGGAAAAAGTGTGGCGAGAGCTTTGTACGGAACGACCCTTGAGAACAGTGCAACCCGGTTGGAACGATTTGCGGCGTGTGCATTTGCTCATTTTCTTCAGTATGGTCTGGAACTTTCTGAACGTCAGGAGTATGAATTTAAACCTGTGGATATGGGAAATGTAGTTCATCAGGCACTGGAACAATTTTCTAAAAACCTGAAGAAATATAGACTCTCATGGAGAAATCTGACTGCAGATCAAAGGGAAAAGCTGATAGACGAGAGTGTGGAAGAGATGATCCATGATTATGGAAATACGATCCTCGAAAGCAGCGCCCGCAATCGCTATATGATCACAAGGGTAAAGAGAATCCTGCGCAGGACAGTCTGGGCACTGCAGGAACAGCTTAAACTGGGAAAATACGAACCCAGCAAGTTCGAGATTTCGTTTGCGATGGAAGATGAACTGGAAGCGATACAATTTGAATTGTCTAAAGATGAAAAGCTCCGGCTGAGGGGAAGAATCGACAGGCTCGACCGTTATGAGGAGGAAGATAAGGTTTATGTAAAGGTCATAGATTACAAATCGGGAAATACTTCTATGGATCTTATCGCTTTATATTATGGCCTTCAGCTCCAGCTGGTAGTATATATGAATGCTGCTCTGGAGATTGAGCAGAGAAATCATCCGGATAAAGAGGTAGAACCGGCAGGAATCTTCTATTATCATGTAAAAGATCCTCTGGCGGAGGGAGATATGATGGATGACAGCGAGAAAATATCTCAAAAGATCCTGCAGGAACTTAAAGTGAATGGCTTAGTACGTTCGGAAAAGAAAATCATTTTAGATATGGATGAAACTCTGAAGCCGGGAAAAAAATCTTCTGTGATCCCTGCAGCATTCAATAAAGATGGAAGCCTTTCAAGGTATTCTCAGGCTGCCAGCCGGGAAGAGTTTTCAACTCTGTCAGGGTATGTGAATGAAAAGATAAAAGAAATCGGACAAAAGATCCTGGAGGGGGAAGCCCAGATCAATCCCTATAAACTAAGGAAGAGGACTGCGTGTGATTTTTGCAGTTTTAAAGGAATCTGCGGATTTGATGAGAAGATACCTGGATATCATTTTCGCAATCTGCCGGTATTTGGCGGTGAATATTTATGGAAGAAACTGAACGGGGAGGATTAGCAGATGGGAGTAAAATGGACAAAGGAGCAGGAACAGGTCATCCGGCTTCAAAACAGAAATATTCTTGTCAGTGCGGCAGCCGGTTCAGGAAAGACAGCGGTGCTGGTGGAACGTATCCTGCATATGATGACGAGAAAAGAGCATCCGGTAGATATCGACAAATTACTGATTGTTACATTTACAAGGGCAGCAGCGGGAGAGATGAAGGAGAGGCTCAGCGCGGCAGTGGAAAAGCAGCTTGAGGCGGAACCTCAAAATGAACATCTGCAAAGACAGCAGACCTTGATCCACAATGCTCAGATCACAACAATAGATGGATTTTGTTCTTATATCATCAGAAATTATTTTCATACGATCGATCTGGATCCGGGATTTCGAGTGGCAAATGAAGGAGAACTGAAGCTTTTAAAGTATGATGTAGCAAAAGAACTCCTTGAAAAAAATTATGGAAATGAAGACGAAGAAGGCAATGGATCGTTCCGCAGATTCGTGGAGGTCTTTGCAGCGGGAAAGACGGATGACGGATTGATAGATCTGATCTTGAGGATGTACGAATTCGCCATGAGTAATCCATGGCCAAAAGAATGGCTTGAGGACTGCAAGATTCCCTATCTGGCGCAAAGCGTGGACGAGGTAAATGACAGTCTGTGGATGAAAAAACTCTGGATCGATGTGGAAAAGGCAGTAGAGCAGGCGGAGGAACTTCTAAAACAGAATGAAGAATTGGTGGCTGAGGAGGACGGACCGCATACTTACGAAGAGGCGGTTAAGTCGGACAAGATATTGCTTCGTACAGTGGCTGAGGCTTGTAAAGTTCATGATTTTGACAAATGTGCTCAGATTTTTTCTAACATGAAATTTGTTGCTCTTTCAAGGAAAAAAGATGAAAATGTCTCGGACAAGAAAAAAGAGATGTCACAGAGTATCCGGGATGAATTCAAAGAAGTGCTGAAGGGATTGAAAGAACGATATTTTTATGGCGGGATCAACCGTATCCTTGAGGAATTGGCCATATGCCGTGAGCCGGTGATAGAATTGATCCGCCTTACGATAGAATTTATAGATGATTACGGTGAGAAAAAGCGACAGAAAAATATTGTGGACTTTTCTGACATGGAGCATTTTGCTCTGGATATTCTGGTACAGAAGAAAAATGATGAACTGATCTATACGCCGGTGGCGGATGAATTCTCGGAGCGATTTGAAGAAATCATGATCGATGAGTATCAGGACAGTAACCTGGTGCAGGAGACATTGCTTCAAAGTGTATCAAGAGTTCGTCAGGGGAAATATAATATCTTTATGGTGGGGGATGTAAAACAAAGTATCTATCGCTTTCGGCTGGCACGACCGGAACTTTTTATGGAAAAGTATGAGAATTATTCTCATGATGAGAGTGAATGCCAGAGAATCGATCTGCATAAGAATTTTCGAAGCAGAACTCAGGTCCTTGCGGGAGTGAACTATATTTTTGAACAGATCATGGGAAAAGAACTGGGCGATGTAGAGTATGATGAAGCGGCAGCACTGTATCCAGGGGCAGCATTTCCAGAGAGAGAGTCGGCAGAGGAAGGTATACAGGAAGAACAATTCGAGGCAACAGAGATCATGATCGCAAAGACGGGTGGTGATGAATTCGCAGATGACCATACAGATTCCACCACGCAGGAACTGGAAGCGAGGATGATAGGAGAGAGGATCCTGCAGATGGTAGATCACGATCAGGTGATTGACAAACAGACAGGGACTTATCGTCCAGTGTGTTACAAAGACTGTGTGATACTGCTTCGGACGATCACAGGTTGGGCGGAAACCTTTGTAAGTGTCCTTACAGATCTTGGGATACCGGCTTATGCCACATCAAAGACGGGATATTTCAGTACGAGAGAGGTAGTAACAGTCCTCAATTATCTCAGGATATGTGATAATCCTATGCAGGAAATCCCGCTGACAGGTGTTTTGCTCTCGCCGATCGTTGGCTGTACACCGGAAGAACTGGCACTCATCAAATCGTCTTATCCGGGAAAAAAGATATATGAAGCGGTGTGGAAATATGCGGAAGAAGGAGAAGAAAATCTCCTGTGCAAAAGGCTGAGAGAATTTTTCACACAATATGAATTGATAAGGGAGAGAGTTCCATATACGCCTATTCATGAATTGATTCAGCTTATCCTGCAGATGACAGATTATGACACATATGCAGCCGCGATGCCGGGTGGCATCCAGAGAAAAGCAAATCTGGAAATGCTGGTGGAAAAAGCAATGGAATTCGAGAGCACCAGCTATCGGGGCTTATTCAATTTTATCCGTTATATAGAACAGCTTCAAAAATATCAGGTGGATTTTGGAGAAGTGAGTATCAGCGGGGAAAATGAAGATACCGTGAGGATCATGAGTATCCATAAAAGCAAAGGCCTGGAATTCCCTATCGTTTTTGTGTCGGGGATGGGGAAAAGATTCAATATGATGGACGCCAATGCAAATCTGATCATTCATCCGGATCTGGGAGTGGGGATATGGGGGATAGATCCCGTAATGCGTGTCAAGATGCCAGTGCTTATGCGCCAGGTGATACAAAAGCAGATCCGTTTGGAAAGCCTGGGTGAGGAACTGCGAGTGCTGTACGTGGCACTTACCAGAGCAAAAGAAAAACTGATCATTACAGGCTGTATGGGAAATATAAGCAAAAGGGCAGAAAGCCTGCATCACCTGACTTCCAGAAAAGAGATACGTCTGTCTTATGGTATGCTGGAGAAGGCACAGGACTTTTGGGGGTGGATATTGCCGGCATTTGCCCGCCACCCTGCATTTGATCCGTTATACGCACTGATAGGGAGTAAAAGTGATTTTACTAATCCATGCTGGAAAAAAGAAATTAAGGTAAAAATGGGCTTCTTTTTGGCAACCGATATGGTGGGAAGAGAACTGGAGCATCAGATATCTTCTGAACAGCTATATGGGGAGTTCATGAACTGGAAGAAGGATGTTGTCTATCAGGAGGAACTTCGCGGGCAGTTGGAAGAACGGTTTTCTTATACATACCCATATAAGATGCTGCAGGAGATACCGGCGAAAGTCAGTGTGTCTGAACTGAAGAGAGCAGAGTTTGTAACGGAAGAATTGGTGCCGGAAGAGTTCGCTGCGGAAGAATATGAAGTGGAAGAGGCACAAGAGTTTATCAAAGAGAGTACCATAGTTCCGATCGTGCCGGAATTCATGCAGCAGGGAGAAGAAAAGGAACTGAAGGGAGCTGCCAGAGGTACTGCGCATCATCGTATTTTGGAATGCCTTGATTATAGGAAGGCGGATTCAGAAGAAGATATCAAAATGCAGATAGAAAAGATGGAGGAATCGGGAAAAATCGATGAAGATATGCGAAGTGTCGTTCGTGTAAAGAACATTTGGGGATTTGTAAAGTCGCCGGTCGGACAGCGGATGAAACAGGCAGAGAGTGTGGACCGGCTGAGACGAGAGCAGCAATTCGTTATGAGTATACCGGCTTCCGAGAAAAATCCGGAGTGGGATATGGATGAACAGATTCTTGTACAGGGAATCATAGATGCATATTTTGAGGAGAGCGATGGCCTTGTGCTGGTGGATTACAAAACCGATCATGTGAATAAGGGACAGGAAGATAACTTAATAGAAAAATACCGAAAACAATTGCAGTATTATGCAGATGCATTGGAGCGGGTTGGCAGGCAGAAGGTAAAAGAAGCGTATATCTATTCTTTTGCATTGGGAAAGGCCCTGCCGGTATCTCTTTGAAGATAGAGAGGGTAAATGGAATGAGCAGTGACGATAAAATGTTGCTGCTCATTTTTTATCATCAACGAAATTGATACTGAACACGGAGCGAACAGTTACGCAAAAATTCTTAAGAAATATTAAAGATGGAGAAGAAGTGTTGACAATCTAATATTATACGATGTATAGTATTAAATATAAAACAATATTGAAAAGAAAACAATATTATTTCTAATCCAAATCAATAGGCTGTGTGAACAGTCACGAAAGGACATAAAGGGTGAGTATATGGTATTTAACACAGGAGCAGCCCTTTTGGATGCGATCGTACTGGCGGTTGTGTCCATCGACAGGGAAGGGACATACGGGTATAAGATTACCCAGGATGTCCGCCAGGTAATCGATATTTCGGAATCCACTTTATATCCGGTACTTCGAAGACTTCAAAAGGATGAATGTCTGATGGTATATGATATGGAGTTTGCAGGAAGAAACAGGAGATATTACAAAGTAACTGATAAAGGAAAAGCGCAGCTTGCGCTGTACCAGTCAGAATGGAAAAGTTATTCATCTAAGATTTCCATGCTATTTGAGGGGAGGATATAACGTATGAACCGAGATGAATTTATGGCGCAGCTTGCGCGCCTGCTGGTGGATTTGCCTGAAAGCGAGCGTATGGAAGCAATCCGGTATTATAATGATTATTTTGATGAAGCAGGTGAAGAAAATGAATCCAAGGTTATCCAGAAATTAGGAAGCCCGGGAAAAGTGGCCGCAGGTATCAGAAGCAATTTTCAGGATATTGAAAGTGATCCAGAGAATATGGGATTTGATACAGGAGTGGGAAATGGATCCAATGGCGGCGAAAACCAAAAAAATGCTGCAGATGGTGGGGCAGAAAACGAATCAGAAAACGGATCAGGACAGTGGCAGAACCAGAATGGTACGCAAAATAATGGACAGATGGGAAACGACCAATATAACATGCAGCCGCATCATACAAATCGTGGCGCAGGAAAATGGGCATTGATCATCATCGTACTGGTATTTGCTTCACCGTTGATTCTTGGAGTCGGCGGCGGTGCGTTGGGCGTCTTTGTGGGAATCCTGGGAGTACTATTTGGAGTTTTGATCTCATTCCTGGCAGGTGGTATAGGAATGGCGATCGGTGGTGTGGCGCTGATGGCAAAGGGAATATTCAATATATTTGGTGCACCGGCAGTCGGACTTATGAGTATCGGCGGAGGATTGGTATTTATTGCACTGGGTATTTTGTGCCTGATGTTTTCTGTATGGTTCATTTTCCGATTGATTCCGAGGGTATTTCGTGCTACTGTTAATTTTATCTCCGGAATATTTCATAAGAAGAGAGGGGAGGCGGCATAATGAAAAAGATAACAAAGATTTTGTTGATCGTATGCGGGATATGCGGTGGTGTTGGTATTATTCTTTGTGCGGCCGGTCTTCTGATGGGAGCCAGTTTGTCACAGTTTGTCAATGCATTTAGTGTCAGAGTTTCGGATTTTATTAATGACTCTCATCATGCGGAAGTAAGCGTGGAAGAATGGGAAGCCGAACTGGATCATCTTGAACCGGATCAGTGGAATTCACTGGACTTTGATGGAATCAAGGAATTAAATATCAGTCTGGATGCTGGGGTTGTGCAGATTGAGCAGTATGATGGAAAAGATGTGAAAGTATATCTTAAAAAAGATGATAATAAAACGAAAGTGAATTCTGAAGGCAGAGAATTGGTGATAGATTATGATAGTTCTATATCCATCTTTAGAGCCCATGGAAAATCAGTCAAGGTTATGATACCGGAAAATCAGGTGTTTAATGAGGTTGATATAGAGGTTGGTGCAGGAGAAGGAATTATTGATAATATCAAAACTACAGAATTTGATGCGGAGGTCGGCGCCGGAACTCTCCGTGTGACAGGAAGTGTGCAGGCCGAGAGAAGTAACTGGGATGTGGCAGCCGGAAGTCTGGAAATTGCCAATCTTGCGTCAAAAGATACTAAGATGGAATGTGCAGTAGGAGAAATCCAGGCAACTCTGGATGGAAATGAAGAAGACTATAGCATGAAAGGTGACATCGGAGTTGGTGCATTATACTTTGGCGGATCTGCATGGGAAGGTCTTGGACAGAATGTAGAGTATGGCAATGAAAAAGCTAAAAATACAATAAGCATCGAGTGTGCTACCGGTGAAGTAAATATTGATTTTGAGGAAAATTAGAGAAGGAGGATTTGATCATGAGTGACAAGAGATTGTATCGTTCATCAACAAACTGTATGTTATGCGGGGTATGCGGAGGTATCGGAGAATATTTTAATATTGATCCTACATTGATACGTCTTGCATGGGTATTGTTCTGCTGCCTTGGCGGATCTGGAATATTGGCATACATCGTTGCAGCGATCATTATTCCAAAATAGCAGCTGAATAAGAAGGCTAGATGCGAACAGCGGCTATAAATGGCAGAGATGAACACAGAAATGAATGATGGAAATGAATAAATAAATGTGAAAAAGGTCATACTCCAAGAGAAAAGGAGTGTGACTTTTTTATGGCAAAAAATAAAAAAATAAACTTGCAGGATCTGTCAAGAGAAGAGAAGATGAAATACGAGATTGCTGAGGAACTGGGATTGTTGGACCGTGTGCTGGAGGATGGATGGAGAACACTTTCGGCGAAGGAAACGGGGAGGATCGGAGGATTGGTTACTAAACGCAAGAGGGAAGAGGGGGGACGCCAGCCGGACCCGCCAGCTTGTCGCAGCAGAGGCGGGATAGAGTGACAGGGGACTTCGCTGTGGAAATCTAAACATAAGGGAGAGTGTCTTCGGTGGGAGCGGTCGCATTCGTGGTGTATGCTGATGCATACACCACTCAGGCTCCCTTGATTTGTGCTTTGGTGAGCACAAATCACCCGCCGAAGACACTCTCCCTTATGCTAAGATTTCCATCAGCTCGTCCCCGATGCCACTCTATCCCGCCCCTGCTGCGACAAGCTGACGGGTCCGGCTGGCTGGGTGTTGGTGGGCGGAGAGGAGTGGTGATATGGTTGACAATACTGGTTCAAAAGGATTGCTGATGTAATTGACGATATGGAAGGTGATGCAGTTAATGATATCGTCGATGATATGATTAGTGCAACAGTCTATAAAGTGAAAGATAATATTACCGTAGCCAAGAGAAATTATATACGTACAGACACAATACAAAACTCGAATAATGTAATACTGCCAAGCGTTCAAAAGGAATGCCGTGCCGAGAAGTCCTCTTACGATATCAACAAACAGCCGGGGATTTTGCGGAGGGGTGGGGCAAACAATTTGAGAGCGTTTAGAGAATCTTGTGAAATCCACGTCTTACCAAGCACTTAGCGAAGAGCCCACTGGCGATGAGCTTAGTGCGGGTTAGACGTTAGTTCACAAGTTCTCTGCTCTCGTTTGCCCCACCCCTTCGCAAAATCCCCGGCGTCCGTGAGCCATAACTATGCATTATTCCTGATAAGCCTCCATCCACAATCCCGCCAAAATCTCATTCCCAACAGGCGTAAGATGGATCCCATCCAATGTGATCGTATCTGCGCCCTGCATCGCCGCAGCCATTCGGAGGGGCTGATCGGCAGCTATAAAATCAGCATGATATTTTGCGGCCAGCTTCTTGATGATGGAACTTTCCGCTTCTATATAAGTGTGCCAGCTCTTATATTCTTCAGGAGTGTCAAAAAGAAACGGTTCTATCAGTATAAGCCGGGCAGTGGTGTGTTGGGTGAGATATTCCAGTATCTTATCATAATAGAAATGAAATTCATCTGGGATCCGGGTGTGATCGGTATAGACTTCTACGGGAACATCATTTACCCCCACAAGGAGAGTAATTATATCCCAGTTATTTTCTACTCCATCCCTTGTCAGCATATGCAAAAGCTGAGCAATAGTAAAACCATCGTGGCCGCGGTTGCAGAAGGTACAGTTTTTGTGTGCAAGCTTGCGGGAGAGAATCGATACATAGCCATTTCCGAGATTGTCTGGCGTAAACAGATGGTCAGCATCTGTGATACTGTCACCTAAAAACAAATAATTTTGCAAAATAGTTCCTCCCATTATAGAAATATGTTGATCAGTAATTTTATCCTATCATGTGAATGTTAAATGTCAATGCATATGACAGACAAAGTGCAGAGAAAATGATAAAATAAGAACCAGAGGTAAAGTTATGAGTTGAACACAAAAAAAATGAGAAAAACAGGAAGGGAAATACATGAGATATTATAAAGAAATGGAAAGTCCGATCGGACAGCTTACACTGATAGAAGAGGAAGAAACTCTCAAAGAAATATTATTCGAAAATCAGAATATTCAGGATGCGGACAGAAAATCCACGTCATTCCTTGAAATGGTAGAAGAACAGCTAAAGGAGTATTTTGAAGGAAAAAGAAGAACATTTTCATTTTCAATATCTCCTCAGGGAACAGAATTTCAAAGGAAAGTATGGAAAGCACTGGAAGGGATCCCTTATGGTGAGGTGAAAACTTATGGTCAGATAGCCAGCGAGATAGGCAGCCCCAAGGGGAGCAGGGCGGTGGGGATGGCAAACCACAATAATCCCATACCTATTGTGATTCCGTGTCATAGAGTGATCGGAAAAAATGGAAGTCTCACTGGATATGCGGGTGGGTTGGAAAAAAAGACCGCTCTGCTTACGCTTGAGCGGTCTGGGGATATCAATTAAGGAAGTAACGTCTTTAGGTTGAGCTTCAGGATACGGTCTATTTTCATAAGAGAACTTGCCCTGTAGCCATAAGCTGCCGATTCAAATACGACATAGAGATCATCGCCGTCTACATAGATCTGCTCCAGTTTTTCGGGAAAACGGATACTTTTTAACATAGCATCTGTTTCGAGAAGTTTTTGCATGGAGTTATTATATACTTCCAGTGCAGAAGGAAGAACACCGTAGGAACGGGAAAACAGCAGCTTGTCTTTATAAAATGCCACGCCCTGGGCTTGTTCCGTAATGACACGCATGTCAGAAGGAAGGGCGATAGGCGTGATGGAATCAGTAACATCCAAGGAGTTGGTCATTGTTTGAGTAGCAAGTGTTCCATCCTCAAGGATATCATATTCCTCCATGACGCTTGCAGTTTTCTCTGTGAAATATCCAACGTATAGAGCATTATCATAGTAAGTTAGGAAAGAACTTCTGGATATAGCGTATAAATCGTAGGACTGAGAATATGTGACCGGAAGATACTCATCCTGAAAGGAATAATCTTCTAACTGATTCAGAGTGATGGCATTTACCTGAGGAATACCACGGGACATGCCAGCAACCCAAAGATTGTGATGGACGGAGTCGTATGCCAGACCGCCAACATGTGATTTGTTACGAAGAACGATTTCTTTGATGAACTCGTGAGTTTTCTTGTCGATCATATAGATTACTGAATTATGTGTACTGGAGTGGCAGTATGCACTGACCAGAAGATAATCCTCTGTGACGGCAAGTCCCTGTGGAGTCATGGAGGTACATATAGAACCAGTACCTTTATCACCAAAGACAAGGGATTCTGTGCCGTTAAGTCCCGGGACGATATAAGTTCCGTAATCTATCTCGGCAGCTCGTCCGTTAAAGGCGGCTTCTTTGACTTCTGGAGTCAGAGTAAGAAGTGTTCGGCGGCTTTTTAGAGTATAAACTTCATCTGTTACCGTTTGATTCGAGGTTGACTCCGGCTCATGCTTGACGCGATATACTGTAACGTAATATAAATAAGCGGATACGATGCTGGCGATAAACAGTAAAATAACAATCAGCCAGATGAGTTTTCGCTTTTTATGTCTTTTTTTAACTTCTGGATTATTAACAGGCTCTTTTCTTTTCATTTCATTAGTAGTCTCCTAACGCGAGTATGTTAATATCATAGCCTATTTTTGGTAAAAATACAATTAAACCTGAATTATTCATGACAGTATAAAACATGTCCGAAAATTCATTTCCTATGTTTTGAACCAACGATAATGAGATTTAGCATGTGGAATGTCTTAA
>SAAH01000293.1 GCA_009929525.1 Clostridia bacterium
ACGGACGGCAATATCAAGTCTTTTGAAAAAACAGCCAAGAAATATGGGATTGATTTTGCGCTGAAAAAGGATGCGTCCCAATCGCCGCCCAAGTATATGGTTTTCTTCAAAGCCCGCGATGTAGATGTGATGACAGCTGCATTTAAGGAGTACAGCTACAAGGAAATCAAAAAATCAAAAAAGCCGTCTATCCGGAAACAGCTTGCAAAAGCGCTCACGAAAATCCGTGGTCAGAAACAGCGTGAGAAGGTCAAGACCAAGGAACGGGGGCAGGAACTGTGAAAATAGATGTCAAAAAGTTCTTAATCCTGAACCTGCCTTATGTAGGAATCTGGTACTTAGTGGACAAAGTGGCATGGCTTTACCGAATGGTAGATGCTATGGACATCGGGTCAAAGCTCTATGGTGTAATGATGTATTTCAGCCATGCATTTTCCAGTCCCTTCCCCAGCTTTCATCCGGTTGATCTTCTGGTTGGCCTATGCGGTGCAGCAACTCTGCGTTTGGCGGTATATGTCAAAAGTAAAAATCGCAAAAAGTACAGGCAGGGGATGGAGTATGGTTCTGCTCGGTGGGGTACTCCAGAGGACATTAAGCCATACATGGATGTAGACCCGGAGAACAACATTATTCTGACAGCCACTGAAAAGCTCACGATGAATGGCCGCCCCAAGGATCCCAAGTATGCCAGAAACAAGAATGTACTGGTCATCGGTGGTTCCGGTTCCGGCAAAACTCGGTTCTTTGTAAAGCCCAATCTGATGCAGATGCACAGCTCTTATGTTGTGACGGATCCAAAGGGCACGGTACTTGTAGAAGTTGGCAACATGCTGAAACGTGGCGGGTACAAAATCAAGGTTTTGAATACTATCAATTTCCGGAAGTCGATGCACTATAATCCGCTAATGTACATCCGTTCTGAGAAGGACATCCTCAAACTGGTAAATACCATCATTGCCAACACCAAGGGTGAAGGTGATAAATCTGGAGAGGACTTCTGGGTGAAAGCAGAAAAGCTACTCTATCAGGCCTACATTGGCTATATCTGGTACGAGGCACCGGATGAAGAGAGGAACTTCACTACCCTGCTGGAGATGATCAATGCATCAGAGGCCAGAGAGGATGATGAGACTTTCAAAAATGCAGTGGATCTGATGTTTGAAGAGCTGGAGCAGAAAGATCCAGAACATTTTGCAGTGAAACAGTATCGCAAATACAAATTGGCGGCGGGCAAGACCGCAAAATCCATCCTGATTTCATGTGGCGCACGTCTGGCTCCTTTTGATAGTGCAGCGACATGTTGTCGCATATAAACTCTGAGTGGGTTCGCCTGCGAAGAGGTAAAAGTGACGGAGAGGAAAATCTCTCTAACTAAT
>SAAH01000294.1 GCA_009929525.1 Clostridia bacterium
TTACAATGAGGGGAATTCGGATCAGGATTCCGGTGAAATTAAAAAAAGAAAAAAATGGAGAGCTTTAGTTACTACGACCTTGGCAGAATAGAATACGGAAAGGCCCTTGATTTGCAGACAAATAGTTTTGAATCGCTGATTGATGCGAAAAGAAAGGGACTTGAAGAGCAGAACTGTCTGTATTTCTGTGAACATAATCCGGTGCTGACTTTAGGAAAAAGCGGGAAGGAGACCAATTTACTGGTACCCGAGCTATTGTTGAAGGAGAAAGGAGTTTCCTTGTTTCATATCGACCGTGGGGGGGATATTACCTATCATGGTCCTGGACAAATAACCGGCTATCCGGTTTTCGACCTGGATGGATTTGGAATGGGACTGAAAGCCTATATACATACGTTGGAAGAGATAGTGATTGAATTTCTTTTGCTTTACGGGGTTAAGGCTGAACGGTTGGACGGAGCTACCGGCGTGTGGTTGGACAGTAAAGTTCCTGGTGCTGCCCGTAAGATTTGTGCCATCGGGGTAAAAAGCAGCCATTTTGTTACAATGCATGGGTTCGCTCTAAATATCAATACCGATCTTACCTATTATTCGTTGATCAATCCCTGTGGGTTTGTAGACAAAGGGGTAACCTCTCTTGCCAAAGAGCTGGGGGCCGAACAAGATTTCGAATTGGCTAAAAGCCGGTTGCTTACCCTTTTCCAGCAGGCTTTCCGATGACTGATTTTGAGATTCATTTTGCTCCTTTGCAGGGGTATACAGATTGTGTATACCGGAAAGTTCATGCAGCTATATTTGGTGGCGTGGATACTTATTACACTCCTTTTCTTAGAGTGGAAAATGGGGGTGTCCGTTCTAAAGATTTACGTGATATCGTGCGTTCGGATAATTCTCCACATAATGTGATACCTCAGCTAATTGCTGCTAATCCGGATGAATTGTCTTATTTGACAGATCTGGTGGTAAAGGAAGGATACAACAGGGTGGATATCAATATGGGATGTCCTTTCCCCAAACAAACCCGACTGAAACGTGGTGCCCGGTTGTTGGCTTTTCCTGAGGATGCTGCCAGATTGCTTGCTTGTATAAAGAACTATCCGTCGGTTTCCTTTTCTGTAAAGCTACGCCATGGCTGGGATGATTGCTCACAATTTGAAGAGATTCTTGCTGTGTTGAATGATCTGCCTCTTACCCATGTAACGTTGCATCCGCGCTTGGGAATACAGCAGTATAAAGGGCAGACCGATAAGGATGTATTTGCCCGTTTTTATGGTTTATGCCGTACCCCTCTTTATTATAACGGCGATATAGGCTCGGTTGCAGAAATTAATGAGCTGAAAGAGTGCTTTCCCAATTTAGCCGGCGTGATGT
>SAAH01000295.1 GCA_009929525.1 Clostridia bacterium
GAAGTATATATAAAACAAGGGCTGGAAGCTAATTCTTAGCTTACCAGCCCACCACTTATCATAGAAGATCTGTATTTACAGACTTTTCTTCACACACTCTAGATTCCATTTATTGATTGATAAAAAAACTTGAGAATAGGGAATTTTTTAATTCTCAAAGAATGAAAACCGATTCAATTCTTTTTTCCTTTTTGCAATAGCTAATTTCTCAAATATATGCCTCATATGTCCTCTTGTAGTATTTAATGTAATGTAAAGGTCATCAGCGATTTCCTTATTGTTCATTCCATTTGCGGCCCGTTAGGCAATCTCGCATGTAGCACTATATAATCGAACAAAGGGGCATATGCCCGGGGTTTCATGACCGTCTACTAATAAAGTGCCGCGGATCGCACCAAGTGCTTGAGCTTTTTTTGGTATGATAAAGATAGGATATTTGAACGTAACTGGCTAACTTAAGCATTGAATCAGGAATCTCAGGATATTCTCCAAGATTGTTCTTTATCTAGTTGGGGTCTTATCAGAACAGCCGATTGAATTATGCAGTTCACTCTCTATGATTTCTGTCATACGCGGGTTTCTTATTTGATGCTGTGAAGGGGCAAATCCAAGGGCATGGATTTTATCCACCATATCAACCCATTATTCCTTTTGTGCTGGTGGATCGCGATGCGTGCCAGCAAAGCATAGGTCCCCAGGCAAAGGTTATCTACAGTCTAGGGAGCATGCGGGGAAAGGCAGGGTAATATGAAAAAAACCTTCAAAAATTCATATTCGGCCCAAAGCTGTTGCTTTTCGATGTACGGACAGCGAAAATGCTCGATAACTATGTAATATTCTTTCAGAATCTGGATATATGTATCATAGTATCTGGTATCAGCCAGTTCCCATGCCGGACGAAGCAGTGTCAGCGGATAGTTTTCCTTTATTTCAAGTGGACATTCCCATAGAACATCCAAGGTCAGTTGGATATAGTTGCGGCCTAAGTTTTCAATCGTTGCTGCAGATGCCGTTAATGGTGTCATCATAACCAGTAGTATTGATATAAAAATGGATATGATTTTCAGTTTTTCCATAGAAATCCCTCCTTCCAAAGGACTAGAAAGTTCTTTACTTGTATCATATGAAGCAGGTACTTTCTATGATGCAAAATATGATCCGCAAGGATTGAACTTCGGCGAAGATGAAATATGTCGATAAATTGACCAGACGCAGGCGGAAAATCCCGTAATCAGGATTCTTCCTTAAGAATTATATCATGGTGCTATAAATGAGCAAATTTAAAAAAATGCACAATAAGTTCACGCTACTAACGCCAAAACATCATCAAAAAGAATGTTTCTTGCTCCGCACTGGTAGATAA
>SAAH01000040.1 GCA_009929525.1 Clostridia bacterium
AGGTCAAGTAAAGGTATTCTTTGAGAAATACATATCAGGACTATCCCTTACAGTGGCTGGCGAACAGGCAGGTATTGATAAGACACACTCTGTGATGGGTCGCATTTTGAAAAACGTCAACTACCTTGGAAATGATACGTATCCAGCAATTATTGATAAAGAGATATTTGATAAAGCTGAAGAAGTTAGAGATAAGCGTGCAAAGGATTTAGGACGAGTGGTAGAGCTTGCCGCTTTCACCTCTCCCCCTCCCAAAGAACGATTTAAAATGAGAAAGGCAGATAATAAGATGCCAGTTGATCCTTTTGAACGAGCAGAATACTTATATAGTCTGATAGAAAGCGAGGAATAAAGTGACAGAGAAAAATATAATGGTTATTCCTGCTCGTAAAAGAGTAGGAAGTACAGCCGCAAAAGAAAAGATAAAGAAACTTCGTGTTGCTGCCTATTGCCGTGTTTCTACAGAAACAGAAGAACAAAATTCTAGTTATGAGGTTCAGGTCGCACACTATACAGAGTTTATAAAGAAAAATAATGAATGGGAGTTTGCCGGCATCTTTGCAGATGATGGTATATCAGGTACAAACACTAAAAAGCGTGACGAATTTAATCGTATGATTGCAGAGTGTATGGACGGTAATATCGACATGGTTATTACAAAATCCATCAGCCGATTTGCACGTAACACCCTAGACTGCCTTCAGTACATTAGACAGCTCAAGGATAAGAACATATCCGTCTATTTTGAGAAAGAAAACATCAACACAATGGATGCCAAGGGTGAGGTTTTGCTGACTATTATGGCATCTTTGGCACAACAGGAAAGCCAGAGCCTTTCACAAAACGTTAAGCTTGGACTTCAATACCGATACCAACAAGGAAAGGTGCAGGTCAACCATAAGCGATTTATGGGCTACACCAAAGATGAAGATGGAAATTTAATCATTGTTCCCGAAGAAGCTGAGGTTATCAAACGTATCTACCGAGAATACCTTGAAGGTCAGAGTCTAGTAGGCATTGGTCGAGGTCTTGAAAAGGATGGTATTTTAACAGCAGCAGGAAAACCAAAATGGCGACCGGAATCAGTTAAGAAGATCCTTCAAAACGAAAAATACATCGGAGATGCCCTTCTTCAAAAGACCGTCACAGTAGATTTTCTGACCAAGAAAAGAGTTAAGAACGAAGGTCATGTTCCACAGTATTATGTTGAAAATAGCCATGAAGCGATCATCCCCAAAGAATTATTCCTACAAGTTCAGGAGGAAATTCATCGAAGAAGCAATATCTACACAGGAGAAGGTAAGAACAAACGAATTTATAGTAGTAAGTACGCTTTAAGTGCCATCACCTTCTGTGGAGATTGTGGCGATATTTATAGGAGGACCTATTGGAATATTCATGGCAGAAAAGAATTTGTCTGGCGATGCGTGACTAGAATCGAGCAGGGTCCTGAAGTCTGTAAGAACCGAACCGTAAAAGAAGATGAACTCTATGGTGCTGTAATGACTGCGATTAATAGGCTGCTTGCAGGTGGCAATAACATGATAAAAACACTGGAAGAAAATATTCATGCGGTGATTGGAGAAACGACAGAATACCAAATTTCAGAGATTAACAACTTACTGGAGGAAAAGCAAAAAGAAATCATCAAGCTGGCTAACATGGGTCAAGGCTATGAACACCTAGCAGAAGAGATTGATGAGCTGAGAGACAAGCGACAGACCCTTTTAGTAGAAGACGCCTCTCTTAGTGGCGAGAATGAGCGAATCAATGAGTTGATTGAATTTATCCGCAAGAACATATTCCGAACCTTAGAATATGATGATAAGCTAGTGAGGAAGATAATCCAGAGCGTTACAGTCTATGAAGACCACTTCGTCATAGCCTTCAAATCAGGTTTCGAAATGGAAGTATGAGATGCATTTGATTATTTTTGTATTGAACACATCGTTTTGTTGTGTTATTCTATAGGTTGATATAAATAAAGATGTAGGAGGAACCGAAACTATGACAGCATCAATACGTTTAAGATAAGCTGGCAATAAAAAAGGCAGAATCTATCCCAATGATAGGCTTTTTTGTTGTGCTTATTTATACGATATTGAGCATTCATTAGTTAAGGTGAGGATATAGGTTATTTAACTATACCTTTATTTAACTATGTCTTTAATATGAATGTTTCCAGATTGTATGTATGCAGACCAAAAGCCACATTGTGGATTTTGGCCTGCATTTTTTATTGCCTAGAATACTATTTAAAAAAGAAATTTAAGCAAAATAATATGCAGGAGATAATAGAAATGGAAAAATATATAAATTGGAAACTTAAGTTTTATACTATATGGGCAGGGCAGGCGGTATCTTTAATCACTAGTGCCATCCTGCAAATGGCGATTATTTTTTACCTTACAGAAAAAACAGGATCTGCGATGGTCTTGTCTATGGCTTCACTAGTAGGGTTTTTACCCTATGCGGTCTTTGGACCAGCCATTGGTGTATTAGTGGATCGTCATGATAGGAAGAAGATAATGATTGGTGCTGATTTAATTATAGCAGCAGCTGGAGCAGTGCTCGCTATTGTTGCATTGTATACGGAGTTATCTGTATGGATGGTTATGGTAGTATTGTTTATCCGTAGCATTGGAACGGCTTTTCATTCTCCGGCTCTCAATGCGGTTACGCCGCTTTTAGTACCAGAAGAACAGCTTACGAAATGTGCAGGTTATAGTCAGTCTGTGCAGTCGATAAGCTATATTATTAGTCCGGCTGCTGCAGCATTGTTATACTCCGTTTGGAAATTAAATGCAATTATTGCTATCGATGTATTGGGCGCTGTGATTGCATCTATTACGGTAGCAATTGTAAGTATTCCTAAGCTGGGCGATCAAGTGCAAAGTTTGAAACCAAATTTCTTAAGAGAAATGAAAGAAGGAATTGTCGCATTGAGACAAAACAAAGGCTTATTTGCCTTATTACTCTTAGGAACGCTATATACGTTTGTGTATATGCCAATTAATGCACTATTTCCTTTAATTAGCATGGAATACTTTAATGGAACACCTGTGCATATTTCCATTACCGAAATCGCTTTTGCATCTGGAATGCTAGTAGGCGGTCTACTATTAGGAAGGTTGGGGAACTTTGAAAAGCGTGTATTACTAATAACAGGTTCATTCCTTATAATGGGAGCCAGTTTAGCCGTTTCAGGATTACTTCCTCCAAGTGGATTTGTTATATTTGTAGCTTGCTGTGCAGTAATGGGGCTTTCGGTGCCATTTTATAGCGGTGTGCAAACAGCTCTTTTTCAGGAGAAGATTAAGCCTGAATATTTAGGACGTGTATTTTCCTTGACCGGAAGTATCATGTCACTTGCTATGCCAATTGGGTTAATTCTTTCTGGATTCTTTGCTGATAGAATCGGTGTAAATCATTGGTTTTTACTATCAGGTATTTTAATTATTGGCATTGCAATAGTTTGCCCGATGATAACTGAGATTAGAAAATTAGATTTAAAATAAACAATATTGGAGGGATATTTATGTATCTTATTTTCATGTAATTCTTCCTGCTTAAATCGCAGGGTTTTCCCTGCGTACAAGCAAATGAAAACATGCGATTATAGACAGGAGGAAAATGTTATGGAATTGATATTAAAAGCAAAAGACATTCGTGTGGAATTTAAAGGACGCGTTGTTTTAGATATAGACGACTTAGAAGTATATGATTATGACCGTATTGGTTTAGTAGGAGCAAATGGTGCAGGAAAAAGCACTTTATTCAAGGTGCTTTTAGGAGAATTAACTCCTCCAGGATGTAAAATGAATCGTCTGGGTGAACTTGCCTATATCCCTCAGGTGGACGAAGTAACCTTGCAGGAGGAAAAAGATTTTGGACTAGTAGGCAAGCTTGGTGTTGATCAATTAGATATTCAGACCATGAGCGGCGGTGAAGAAACAAGGCTTAAAATAGCACAAGCTTTATCGGCACAGGTTCACGGTATTTTAGCGGATGAACCTACGAGTCATTTAGACCGTGAAGGAATTGATTTTCTAATTGGACAGCTAAAATATTTTACAGGTGCACTGTTAGTTATTAGCCATGACCGCTATTTTCTTGATGGGGTAGTAGATAAAATATGGGAACTGAAAGATGGCAAAATCACTGAGTATTGGGGAAACTATTCTGATTATCTTCGCCAAAAAGAGGAAGAACGCAAGAGCCAGGCTGCAGAATACGAACAATTTATTGCGGAACGTGCCCGATTGGAAAGGGCTGCGGAGGAAAAGCGAAAGCAGGCCCGTAAAATAGAAAAAAAGGCAAAAGGTGCTTCAAAGAAAAAAAGTAATGAAGGCGGAGGGCGTTTAGCTCATCAAAAATCAATGGGAAGTAAGGAAAAAAAGATGCATAATGCCGCTAAATCCCTAGAGCACAGGATTGCGGCCTTAGGAAATGTAGAAGCTCCGGAAGACATTCGCAGAATTCGTTTCAGGCAAAGTAAAGCATTGGAGCTCCATAATCCATACCCTATAGTCGGTACGGAAATTAATAAAATATTTGGGGATAAGGCACTGTTTGAAAATGCATCTTTTCAAATTCCTCTAGGAGCAAAAGTAGCGCTAACTGGAGGTAATGGAACAGGAAAAAC
The DNA here is from genome assembly GCA_009929525.1 of Clostridia bacterium. GTDB lineage: Bacteria > Bacillota > Clostridia > Lachnospirales > Lachnospiraceae > Oliverpabstia. The sequence continues at coordinate 4,646 of SAAH01000040.1, forward strand.
AACCTTAATCCAAATGATCTTAAATCATGAAGATGGAATTACTATTTCACGTAAGGCCAAAATAGGATACTTTGCACAAAATGGTTACAAGTACAACAGTAATCAAAAAGTCTTGGAATTTATGCAGGAGGATTGTGATTACAATGTTTCGGAAATTCGTTCTGTGTTAGCATCAATGGGAATTAAACAAAACGACATAGGAAAAAGCTTAGCTGTTTTAAGCGGTGGTGAAATTATGAAATTATTGTTAGCTAAAATGCTTATGGGTAGATATAACATCTTACTAATGGATGAACCCAGCAACTTCCTTGACATACCAAGCTTAGAGGCTTTGGAAATATTAATGAAGGAGTATGCTGGAACTATAGTGTTTATCACCCATGACAAACGGCTACTCGATAATGTGGCTGATGTGGTTTATGAAATTAGTGATAAGAAAATAAATCTGAAACATTAAATTTAAGGTAGTCGCTAGTCAGTATAGTCTGTTCTGGCTAGTGGCTTCATTATAAAGCTAGTTTCTAATGTTTTGAAATAAGATATGAATATCTGATTGGAGGGTTTAGAAATGTTAATACGGGTAGTTCCATACGACCCTTTTTGGGAAGCAGCATATGATAATGAAGCACAGAAAATAAGTAGTATTTTGAAGGACATATTGGTGGAGATTTACCATATTGGCAGTACAGCAGTTAAAGGTTTACATGCTAAACCAATCATAGATATAATGCCCGTAGTGACAAATATTAGTTTGGTTGATAAGCATAACAAAGAATTTGTAGCCATTGGATATGAGTGTATGGGTGAGTTTGGTATTAAAGGGCGGAGATATTTCCGTAAAGGTGGCGATAACAGGACACACCAAATTCATATTTTTGAGCAAAACAATCACAATGATATTACTAGGCACATAGCAGTAAGGGATTTTCTGCGTACACATCCTGACATCGCTTTAGAGTATGGCGAATTAAAGATGGAGTTGGCTTATCGATTCCCGGAGGATATTGAAGGCTACTGCGCCGGTAAGGATGCATTTGTAAAACAACTAGAAAAGGACGCTTTGCTATGGTATCAAGCTGTCTTATAGGGAAAAATTCAATACTTCTCTATTTTATATGTAAAATACTCCGAGAAAAAAAGCATGTGATCCATTCAGGTTTATTATCGACCATATTACCATATGAATGAAAATGGTTACTATATCAATCATGCAACAGACAGAAAATGAATAATCATTCTAATTATTAATCTAGATGAGCCACATGTAGGGTGTATAATAATGATTGCAAAAATGTTTGTCGATATGTTCCCACATACGGCAGTCAATCTTTGATATGTTTCCACAAATAAAAATCACTAAAAAAGGAACATGGTAATTTCCATTTGATAGCTATCCCCTCATCTCAAAACATGTGGAGGTCTGTGTGTTGATGTCGAGGAAATAGTAATAATATACAGCCAAATTTAACGAGGAGCATACAAATGGTAGAAGTTAAATTTTATGATGATGTCGCAGATACGCTGCTAAAATTTGCAGTGATTATTTCTAAAACAAATGGTAAATGGGTATTTTGCAAGCACAAGAAAAGAGATACTTATGAAGTCCCCGGTGGGCATAGAGAAGCAAATGAAGATATTAACGACACAGCCAAAAGGGAGCTGTACGAGGAAACCGGAGCATTAGAATTTGATATAAATCCAGTTTGCGTATATTCCGTCACAGCACCAAACAACTTTGATGGAAAAGAAACATTTGGTATGTTGTATTTTGCTGATATAAAACGATTTGAAGCCGAATTGCATAATGAAATTGAGAAAATAGTTATCACAACGGACTTTCCGGATAAGTGGACTTATCCGGAAATACAGCCTAAATTGCTGGAAGAGGCTAAACGCAGGGGCGTTCTATAATTGCAAATTATTGATTTGTTTCCGAGAACGGACAAGGTTCTGAAAAAGTCCGAAAAATAAGTGGTTAAGATAGAAAATTACTGTCGAGCATGATATACTTTATGAAAGAAACCTGCGAAATGTGAGGTGAAAAAATTGGATAACGCAGGAGGATTTTGATGAAGAGAGATAAAAAAGCTTTTCATCTTTTGTAATGCAAGGATGAAAGGCTTTTTCAATGGTTTATATTTTTCTGTAAGAAGTAAGTTTTTTCCAATTTTGTGGGAATCCCATAATACGAAGCAGGCCATCATGGGAAATTTGCTGATCACCAAACTGATATAAAGCAAGAATATCCTGCAAGGTGGTGCCGTCACGGTAATTTTTGGTTGATGGATTTTTAAATAAATCCTTATATCCAGTAATTAAAGCGTAGTAGCCATCCTGCTGCAATATGGATTTTGCTTCGTTTTCATCCGTAATCGTAAGATTTTTATCACGGAGTTTTTGTATTTGTTGTTCGTAAGTCATGAATGGCTTTGGCATCATTCACCTTCGCATAAATGTTAAAAGGAGCCCCCGCAGGGACTCCTCCGATCGCAGGCCTCGCAAGCTACTGCAATCTATTTACTGGTGCAAGTCAACCGTATGGCGATGTGTGAGACGAGCAGATAACTGCATGAAAGAATATGACAAGAGAAATTTGACACCTTACAGAAATTGATGTGAGGTGTTTTCTTTTGCGGATTGAAAGGTATTATGGAAAAGTTTATAATAAACATGACATATAGATGTCGTGTTTTGCGTGATATACTTATCATGAACGAAAGGAAAAAACATGAAAATAGACAGATTGATTGGGATTTTGTCCATACTGCTGCAAAGGGATACGGTGACGGCACCTTACCTGGCAGATCAGTTTGAGGTTTCCAGACGAACAATAAACCGGGATATTGAGGATTTGTGCAAAGCAGGAATCCCTATTGTGACAAAGCAGGGAGTAAACGGCGGTATTTCTATCATGGACAACTACAAGTTGGAACGAACTCTTCTTACCAATACAGAGATGCAGGATATTCTTGCAGGGCTTAGAAGCTTAGACAGTGTGAATGGAACAAATCGATATGGACAGCTAATGGAAAAACTGGCAGCAGGAACAGCAGACTTCATGTCAGGCAATCAGTCGATACTCATTGATTTATCCTCTTGGTATAAAGAATCTCTTGCCCCTAAAATCGAGTTGATAAGAGATGCGATCGAGCACTGTAGGGAATTGCAGTTCACATATTATGCTCCACGTGGAGATAGCGAAAGGTGCATACAGCCATATTACCTTATCTTTCGGTGGTCAAGCTGGTATGTGTGGGGATGGTGTAAGGTAAGAGAAGATTTTCGGTTGTTTAAGTTGAATCGGTTAGATAATGTTCAACTGTCGGAAACAGTATTTGTAAAACAGTCTGTACCACTGCCGGATTTAACAAATGAACACATATTTCCAGGAGGGATTCATGTAAAAGCTTTGTTTGATGCAGGGTGCAAATGGCGGTTAGTGGAAGAATTTGGTCCGCATTGCTTTGAAGAACAGAAAGATGAGACGTTACTTTTCCATGCAGATTATACAGATAAGGAAAATCTTATTGCATGGATTTTAACCTTTCGGGAGCAGGTCCAATTGCTGGAACCTGAAGAAATCAGAATCGAACTGCAGCAGATCATAGAAAAAATGAGAGAGAGGTATTCATAATGGAGTACATTCAGTTGACGGCGGACAATATTGAAAAAGAACATATCTGCTGTGCAATATCAAACAATAAAGACCCACAGGTAATTTCAAAAAAGGGATGGCTGCGAGACCGAATGAAAGAGGGACTCGTGTTTCTGAAAGCAGATATTCGAGGAAAATGCTTTATTGAGTATATCCCTGCCGAAAACGCATGGGTTCCCATAGAGGCAGATAACTATATGCATATCAACTGTTTCTGGGTATCTGGTTCGTGTAAAGGGCATGGATATGGGAATGACCTGCTAACGAAGTGTATTGATGATGCGAAACAGAAAGGAAAAGCAGGAATTACCGTGATTTCTTCAGCTAAGAAGAAACCATTTCTATCAGATCCTAAGTATCTTGCATATAAAGGTTTTAAGCTTGCAGATACTGCGGAGCCGTTTTATGAATTGTTGTATCTGCCTTTTTCATCACAGGCACAGCCCCCTAAGTGGAAAGCATGTGCAAAAGCACCTCAAAATGATATTAAGGGATTTTCCTTATATTATTCCAATGGTTGTCCATTTACTGCAAAGTATGTGCCGATACTGGAGCAGTACGCAGCGGAAAACGGCATAACACTCACAACAATTAAAATAGACAGCAGAGAAAAAGCACAGAACGTGCCATTTGCATGGACAAATTTTGCATTGTTTTACAATGGAATCTATATTACAAATGAAATGCCAAATGAGAAAAAATTTATTGGAATCATGGAACAAATAAAGGAAAATGAAAAATGAGATCAGACGGATTTGGAGTAATGTATGAGGAACTTCCAGAGCCAAAAAGAAAGAAACGGGGGTAATGGTATGGCATTTGATTATAAAAAAGAATATAAGGAATTTTATCTGCCGCCGAAGAAACCGGGGATTGTGACCGTTCCTGCCATGAATTATATTGCGGTTCGCGGCAAGGGTGATCCAAATGATGAGAATGGAGAATATAAGACTGGAATCGGATTGCTTTATGGAATCGCATTTACAATTAAGATGAGCTATAAAGGAAGCCATAAGATTGATGGGTATTTTCAGTATGTAGTGCCGCCATTAGAAGGATTTTGGTGGCAAAATGGAATTGTTGGAATTGATTATAGTCACAAGGAAGAATTTAACTTTATTTCTGTGATTCGTATTCCTGATTTTGTTACAAGAGAAGTGTTTGACTGGGCAGTAGGAGAAGCGACAAAAAAGAAGCAAACTGATTTTTCAAAGGTCGAGTTTTTAAACTGCGATGAGGGAGAATGTGTGCAGTGTATGCACATTGGCTCCTATGACGATGAGCCGCAGACCATCCTTGCTATGCATGAGTATGCCTGGCAGCAGGGCTATGAACTTGATATTTCGGATACTCGCTATCACCATGAAATCTACTTGTCTGACCCGCGAAGATGCGAAGTGAATAAACTAAAAACGGTTATACGGCATCCGATTAAGAAAAAAATTGAAACAGGGATTATTTCCCCAAGATTTTAAAAGCAAAGGTGTGTACTTCTTCACCTTTGCTTTTCTAATTCCGACATGAGGATTATATGAGTTGTCAGAGGTATGGAATCATGATAATATATCTTCATGGGACAATCGTGTTACAGGGTGGCTTGACCTTCATTCTATAGAATGGGAGTGGTGCCTATGAAAAATCATTTTGATTTTATGGATTTGATGACCTTTGGTCTTTTCCTTTTGGCATTGCTTACATTCGTTTTTACGTTTTGTAAGTAGCTATACATAGAAAAGCCACCCTCTTAACTTTGGCCGGTTGAAGGGTGGTATTTCTTTCGCATTTTAAATTGGTCAAACCACTTTGGGCGGTTGTTCCTTTTATGTTTATAATATAACACGTTTGTTCAATGTGTTCAATAGAAAGTTCAGGATTCAGTAATCATAACCAAGTTAACTGACACATGCATTTTATCAGCTTGATGATGCAAAATATATGCCAATTACTGGGGAAAATATGGTACAATACTGATAAGTATTGTACCGGCCGAATGGCCAAGGGTCGCCCACGCGACAGCATATGCACAGGGTGCATATGGTACAATACTGATAAGTATTGTACCGGCCGAATGGCCAAGGGTCGCCCACGCGACAGCATGGTAATTCGGATTTATTTGAAAAGGAGCTAGAAGGAGAATGCTGATTAATGTAAGCTTGTTGATAGCAGGAACGATGGTTTTGATGTTGGGTCTTGAGTACATTACAAAAGAACAGCATCAGAAAGTACTGAATACGTTTATAGCCATAATGGGCATATTTGCCTTCTTATGGTGCGGCGGCTACGCCATAATGGGATTTATGGAGGACTACGACGCAGCATTTTTTCTGCGGGAAGTGGGTCTGTTAGGTGTCATCGGATTTATGACAGCGGAAGCATTGTTTTTACTACATATAACAAAGGCATTTGGAAATAAAAGAGTTCTGGTATCGGTCACTTTATGTGTGGTATCTGTTCTGGATTTTCTTTTGTTTTCGAATCCACAGGTGCTGACCTTCACCAGAGTGGGCGAAAGGACTTGTTATTATGCTAATCCTAATTTTTCAAGGGGATTCCACTCGGCATATCTGGGGCTTTTGATCTTGTTTATGAGTATCGTTGGATATATCTGGTATCGCCATGTATCCATGAAAAGGGAAAAAATCCTGATTTTACTTATGTATATAGTAAACACGATCATAATCTTAACTGCGATACCGGATACGTTTCTTCCGCTTATGAATAAACCCTCGCTGCCGGCTTCGGCTTACGGCGGTGTCATCGCATATACGGTAATCTGCTATATGGCTGCAAAATACAATGCATTCAGCTTGTCCATACAGAACCTCAGCAAGTATATCTATGAATATGTTACTTTTCCGATCATTGTATTTTCCTATAATAATGACGTGATATTTACAAATGACTATGGAAAGGCATTTCTTGGCATAGATATCAATGAACATAAGAAATTGTGTGATATATTTGAGATATCAAAAGAAGACAGCGAAACGGTATTTAGCGAAATACGGGAGACGAAGGAAAATAAGGGTTACCGAATGATCGCTTTGAATTCCAGAAATATGTGCTCTCTTAATTTCACTTCCATAGAGGATCAGTATGGGGAAACCTATTGCACCATATGTTTTGTCAATGATATGTCCAGAGAGGCGAAAAAACTTGAAGAACTGGATCTGGCAAAAGAGCATTTGGAAGAAGAACTTACCGTCAAATCAAAGCAGGTAGAACGTATCACCCTGCAGGCGATCACGGCAATTGCAAATACGATTGATGCAAAAGATGAATATACAAAGGGGCATTCCGTCAGGGTAGCTGATTACAGCGAACTTATAGCAGTGGAACTTGGATGGAAAGAGGCAGAGATACAGAATCTGAAATATATTGCCCTCTTACATGATATTGGTAAGATAGGAGTTCCGGATGCAGTACTGAATAAGCCGGGCAAATTGACAGAGGTTGAGTTTCAGCTGATCAAATCCCATACGACGATCGGCGGAGAGATACTGAAAGACATCGCGATGGTAGAACATGTAGTGGATGGGGCTCGTTTCCATCATGAGAGATATGATGGGAATGGTTATCCGGATGGCCTGATAGGAAAAGATATTCCTGTACAGGCGAGGATCATTGGCATAGCAGATGCCTACGATGCTATGAGCAGCAGCCGTGTATACAGGAGCAGACTTCCAGAAGAAAAAATCAGAGAACAGCTGCTTCAGGGGCGGGGAACTCAGTTTGATCCGATCATCCTGGACAAATTTGTGGCAATTTTGGATGCGGGCAAGGTACAGAGAAGAGAAAGCTTAGAAGCAGAAGAAATAACATTTGCAGAGGAAGGAAATATACTTCTTCAGCGTGTTATGAATGAGATAGATAATCAAAAACAGGTCAATGAAGAGAAAGATTATCTGACACAGCTCATGACAAGAAAAGCAGGTGAAAAACGGATCATATCAGCTATGGCAGAGGGAGATGGCTGTCTGGCCCTGATCGATATGGATAATCTGAAACATGTAAATGATATCTACGGTCATCTTTTTGGAGACTATGCACTTAAAACGGTGAGTAGTGTGCTGACAGAACATCGGGATGACAGCATCGTGGCAAGATACGGAGGAGATGAATTCCTCTATTACATACGAAGCTCTGATAAGAAGGAGATAGAAAGCATTATTGAAGGTATCATCTACTCCTTCCAGTGCAGGCGGGAGGATAACGAAGTGATAAATGCCACCTCGTTGTCTATCGGGTTGTGCGTGCATCACAAGGGAGAGGCCTATGAGACGATACTTCAAAATGCCGATCGCGCATTATACTATGTAAAACAGACCGGAAAATGTGGATACTATTTCCATAGCCCGGCGATGCAGTTGGGAACGAATGAATCTTCTATTGATCTGAAACGCCTGATAGAGGTCCTGAAAAAACAGGGCGGATATCAGGGAACCTTCAATGTGGAATATCGGGAATTTACCCAGATATGTGATTTTATATCGAAGCTTGCTAAGCGATATGAATATCCACTTCAACTGATCATGGTCACTGTGACAACGGAAGATGGGGCGGATCTTAATCTGGAGAAACAGGAGCATCTGATGGAGTGTATGCATAATGCGATCAAGGATTCGCTGAGAAGCGTGGATATCACAACAAGATTTTGCAGCATACAGTACCTTATTATCCTTGTGGATGCGAAACCAGTAAATGTTGATATGATCATTGACAGGATTTTCCGTAATTTTTATAAGATGTATGAAGAAAATGATGCGCAGATCAGTTATGATATTGAACAGTTTTAAAGAAAAAAAGTGGCAGAAAAAAATCTGCCACTTTTTTCTTGACACAATTTGTATAATTGTATACAATGATACAAAAATGATGAAAATATATCATCATCAAATATACTTAGGAGGCTGAAATGGAGGAGCAAAAGGCATTATCCTTGCGCGGAAAAGTTTATCAGTCGATAAAAGAAAATATTTTGTCAGGAAAATATGGGAGTGGTGTGGAACTTCGGGAAAACACTCTGGCAGAAGAGTTGGGAGTCAGCCGTACACCTGTAAGAGAAGCTCTCAGACAGTTAGGACTTGAGGGTCTTGTGGAGATCATCCCCAATAAGGGCGCACATGTCGTCGGTATCACGGATAAAGATGTGAAAGACATTTATATGATCCGTTCCTATCTGGAAGGACTTTCGGCAAGATGGGCAACAAAAAATATCAGCAATACCCAGCTCAATGAACTGGAAGAGATCATCCTTTTATCAGAATTCAACTTAAAAAAATCACAAAATGATCAGATGGTAAAACTGGATGGAAGATTTCATCATATCCTGTACCAGGCTTCCGATTCCAGGATGCTTGAGCATGTCATGTCGGATTTTCACCGGTATGTACAGCATGCCAGGGCAAGTTCCGTAGCGACAAAAGACCGGGCTGAAAAATCGGTGGAGGAGCACAAAGCGATACTTGAAGCGATCAAAGAAAAAGATGAAGATTTGGCTGAAAAACTGGCCAATGAACATATACTCAATGTCATGAAAAACCTGCATAAGCAGGGATATAAAGAATATTAGGAGGACTACACGATGAACAAGATTCAGATGACAACACCACTGGTAGAGATGGACGGAGATGAGATGACCAGGATTCTCTGGAAGATGATCAAAGATGATTTGATCTGTCCATATGTAGACTTGAAGACAGAATATTATGATCTGGGACTGGAACATAGAAATGAAACAAACGATCAGGTAACGATCGATTCTGCAAATGCTACCAAGAAGTATGGCGTTGCAGTAAAATGTGCAACTATCACTCCAAATGCAGCTCGTATGAAAGAATACGATCTGAAGGAAATGTGGAAAAGCCCGAACGGAACGATCCGTGCGATCCTTGACGGAACAGTATTTCGTGCTCCGATCGTAGTAAAAGGTGTGGATCCGGTAGTGAAAAACTGGAAAAAACCAATCACGATCGCAAGACATGCTTACGGCGATGTATATAAGAATACAGAGATCAAAGTACCGGGAGCCGGAAAGGTTGAGCTTGTTTATACAGCTGAGGACGGAACTCAGACAAAAGAACTGGTATTTGACTTTAAGGGACCTGGTGTGGCACAGGGTATGCATAACATTGACAAATCCATTGAGAGTTTTGCCAGAAGTTGTTTTAATTACGCGCTGGATATCAAACAGGATCTGTGGTTTGCAACAAAAGATACCATTTCCAAAAAATATGATCATACGTTCAAAGATATCTTCCAGGAGATATATGATGCAGAATATGCAGATAAGTTCAAAGAGGCAGGAATCGTGTACTTCTATACGCTGATTGATGATGCGGTTGCCCGTGTTATGAAATCAGAAGGCGGATATATCTGGGCATGCAAAAACTATGACGGTGATGTAATGAGCGATATGATATCATCAGCATTTGGTTCTCTTGCCATGATGACCTCAGTGCTGGTATCACCGGACGGATATTACGAATATGAAGCAGCTCACGGAACTGTACAGCGCCATTATTACAAACATCTTGCTGGAGAAGAAACCTCCACGAACTCCGTGGCAACTATATTTGCCTGGACCGGTGCACTCAGAAAACGCGGTGAGATAGATGACAATAAAGAACTTATGGAATTTGCAGACAAACTTGAGTGTGCAACGATCAAGACCATCGAATCAGGGGAGATGACAAAAGATCTGGCCCTTATCACTACCATAGAAAATCCAACCGTATTAAACAGCAAAGATTTTATAAAAGCAATTGCAAAGAACCTGTAAATCCAGCCAGTGAGGAGGAAGTAAATGAGTACAACAAGCACAAACGAAGAAATTCTGGAGTTGGCGCAGTCACATCAGAAGCAATTCGAAGAGTTATTGGAATATTGTCTGGCTTCCGGACACATAGATCTGAACTTATATCAGGAGTATGATGTAAAACGTGGTCTTCGTGATTCAAATGGTAAAGGTGTTCTGACCGGATTGACGGAGATTTCAGATGTTGTTGCCTATGAATATGAAGGTGGTCGAAAGATCCCGGCAGATGGAAAATTATATTATCAGGGATACAACGTATCAGAAATGGTAGACAGCTTCGTGAATGGAAAAAGAGGCTTTGAGGAAGTTATCTACACCCTGCTTTTTGGCCGTTCCCCAACCGCACGCCAGTTTGAGATGTTCAATAACATTCTTATGGACATGATGGCGCTTCCACAACGTTTTATCCGAGACGTTGTTATGAAGGCCTCTAACGAAAATATCATGAATGCGATGCAAAGATGTATTCTGACATTATATACGTATGATGAAGACCCGGATGGGATCTCCATTCCAAATGCTCTTCGTCAGTCGATGCAGCTTATCGCAAAGATGCCATTGATCGCAGTATATTCCTACCATGCATACCGTCATTTCAGACAGGATGCGAACCTGCTGATCAAGAGTCCTAAACGTGAATTATCATTCTCTGAAAATATTCTTTATATGCTGAGAGAGGATGGACAGTTTACAGATCTTGAGGCCAAGGTACTTGATATCGCGCTGGTCCTTCACGCAGAGCATGGCGGTGGTAACAACTCGACATTTACCACCCATGTAGTTACTTCCACAGGAACAGATACTTATTCCGCTATTGCAGCTTCTATCGGTTCCCTGAAAGGACCAAAGCACGGTGGTGCAAACCTGAAAGTCCAGGATATGTTCCAGGATATCATGGAACACTGTCCGAATTGGGAGGAAAAGGGTGTACTTGAGAATTATCTGAATGACATCCTGGATAAGAAGGTATTTGATCATGCGGGACTTATCTATGGTATGGGACATGCGGTATATACCCTCAGCGATCCAAGGGAAGTGATCCTGAAACGCTACGCCCGTTATCTGGCAGAGGAAAAAGGGCTGCAGAAAGAATTTGCACTTTATGAGACAGTAGAGAGGATCGCCGGTGATCTGATCATGAAGAAACGCAAATTATTTAAACCGGTATGTGCCAACGTTGACTTTTACAGCGGCTTCGTATATGCGATGCTGAACATACCAAGAGAATTATATACACCAATATTTGCTATCTCACGTATCTCCGGATGGTCCGCACATCGAATGGAAGAGCTGGTAAATGCCGGCAAGATCATTCGTCCGGCTTATCGCTATGTGGGACATCATCGTCCGTATCTTCAGGTGGAAGAACGTAAGGAAGAGAGCCCATTTGAAGCAGAATACAGGAAAGCCCATGGACTGGATGCGTAACAGATAGTACAGTAACAAATATAACGTCAGGGCCCATACCACTTCTTGTGAGAAAGTATGGGCTCAGGCGTTTTATTTTATCATAGGAAAGTGAAATGGGGCATCTGCAGAACATTGTTCACTCCCAGTAACGTAAAATCAGTTAATGATTGGTAAACACCGGAAAGTGTTATGGAAAAATAAAAAAAGTTATGCTATGCTAAGTGCAGAAATGAAGAAAATGATATCCTAAAACATTGGGGGAATGTTTATGAAGAAAATAGTAATAGGCTATAAAAATCATCATGCAGAGGATGTAAAAAACAAAAAAGGATTTACGCTGGTGGAATTGATCGTGGTATTAGTGATCCTGGCGATACTTGCCGCTATGCTGGTTCCAGCACTCACAGGATACATTGATAAAGCCAGAGAAAAGAAAATAATCTCCAATGGGCGCCTTTCCCTGGTGGCAGCCCAGACACTGGCCAGTGAACGATATGGATCCTCACAGCCAGAAGAAGAACTTACCATGGCAGATGTAGATGCATTTTCAGAAGCACCGGGAAATGTCACAGCGATGACGATAGACGATGGAGCTGTGCAGTCTACAGAGGAAAATCCTTTTGAGTATACAGAAGATGGAATGACTGCGGTTTATAAGGCTGGAGTTTGGAGTATCAAGGATGGGAACGGCTCCGGCGGTGGAGAAAGTGGAGGCGGTGAAGGTGAGGCTGCCGATCCAAAGTATGGAACAGCAGTACAGCCAGCCGGTAAGAACCTTTTAGGTCAACCCCAAAATATACAGGATTTTTTCAATAATGGATGGTATACACTAGATACAAGGAAAGGTCAGATCACTTATAAAATGTTTGAATCAGGTGGGGAGCAACATTTTGTCGTATGGCACCAGGATTCAGTGGGGAGTGATGATCTGAAGGTCAAATTAGAGGAAATATATGGAAGTGATAAAGTAGATAAAAATAATATTTATCGTAAAAAATATGGAGAGGATTTTAGCAAAGGTGATTTGCAGGAGGCTTTGTCAGGGGCATTGGGACTGGAATCTTTTGGGAATATTCTGGTTGATAAGAATGCCAAAGATTCCCTTGTCATTACTGGAGTTACAGGAATAGAGTAACAAATATATTTCTAAAATATAAAACCGATATCATACAGACGATATACAGCCTGTACGATATCGGTTTTGCATTAAGCCATTTTCTTCATGTTCCAATAGAGAATATCCAGAAACTCATCGACAGTTGGCCTGTCATACAATGGATAAGGTGCGATTTCGTTAAGACGGTCGGGGTATGTATTCCAACAGGCATTGATAATGGTTCGGATATTTTTGTTTATGCAGAATGCAGTGGTATCGTATTTCTTTGCGATTGCAGGAAACAGATACTTGTTAAGATAAAGAAGACATTCTTCATTTTCCATGATCAGTTCCACGGATGAAATAATATAGTTGTAACCTTTGTATGTACTGTGAATCCCCAGATAATATTGTAGTTCTTTTAGCTTTTCCATATTTCCCTCCTTAGTAAAAGGTGCTAGCTGCAACTTTCATATGATTACAACTGCCCTATATGAAATAATACGGAAAGAAGGTATAAAAATGTCATATTTTGTCTTTTTTATTTGTTTCCTGAATATGATAAATCTGCCAGTATAAAATATCGAGAAATTCACCGACTGTAGGTGGTTTCTCCAGTGGATATGGAGTGATATCCTGCAGGACATTGCGGCAGCAAGAATTCCAGCAAATGAGGATCACTGTCCGGAGGTCGCGTTCTACACAGCTTATGCTGGTGTGATATTTCTTGGCGACAAGTGGAAATATGTTTTTGGTAAAAAAGAGCAGGTGATTTTCGTCTTCCAACGCCAGGTCTAAGGAAGTTACCAGGTAATGGTAGCCCTTGTAGGTACTGTGGATTCCTAAAGTTAATGGCAATTCTTGAATTTCATTCATTTTCTTTTTCTCCTTTGCATGTTTTCCTTTTTGGGTAAGTAACAGCTTTCAAAAGGTGCTGTTCGATCATAGATATAGGATAACGCAAAAAAAGAGAAAAATAGAATTTTAGACAAAATTAGACCTTTCATATTATAAAAAAGAACGGAAAGCAGATGATCAATCTACTTTCCGTTCTAAAGCGTCTTTATAAGGGATATATGATGTGTCAAAAAGACATAATTCATTCAGATTATCGAACTCCCGGATGATACCGTCGGGATACTTTCTTATATATAATGTCAATGTGTCTATATGACGCATGTAGATACTTTCCCAATACATATCTTTTGTGGCGGGCAGATCATATTCTGCTTCCAGATAATCGATGAACTGTTGGGAAAACTTTCGATTCCAGTAAGAATGTCCCATCATACACCAGGCATTGGCTCCGCCGATCTTAACATGGGTGATGCGCCCGTTGAAACTGGTGGAGATGCAGTACTCAGATGTTTTGCCGCTAAAATATACTGCTGAATAATAAGGTTCATATACATAAGATTCGAATACATTTTCCATAAAATAATTATCAGCAGAGCAGACATAAGAGTTGCCCAGATATTCACGTGCCGCATAGATGGAAGAGTGATTGTTCCTAGTCGCATAATCTGGATTTTCTACTATATGGACACCAAACTTTTCAGCAAGATAAAAAAACATTTCTTTTTTATGTCCCACTACCACATATATTTTGGGAACTCCGGCTTCGATCAGCTGGCGGATCTGTCGCTCGATCATGATCTCACCTTTGACTTTCAGTAAAGCCTTCGGAGTAGTATCAGAAAGGGGAGCAAATCTGGATGAAAAACCAGCAGCCATGATAATGGCATTGTCCACCTTGTACTGGGACAGTGGTTCATAATTCCCCTCTTGATAATAAGTCTCAAATTCACTTTTTAACATGAGAATCCTCCTGTCTTCTTCCAAATGATTGTAGTTCAGATGCGATGGAATGTCAAGTAGTGGTTGAATTGGGTAAAAAAACGCAAGAAATAGTAGAAATGAAATTGTTAAAACTAAATGTAGTAAATCTTACGAAGATTGTAAGAAAAAAGTACCATATTTGGATTGAATTCATTGGTGAATTAGTATAGAGTGAATGAATGGAAAAGTTTAGTAAAGAGGAGGAAAAGGAATGAAAGCAAGAAGAAGTCTGTTGTTTGGACTGGGAATTTTGCTTACCTTATCTATGACCGTTCCTGCAGCAGCATCAGTAGATGGCGGTGCAGGCCAGTCAATAACAGTGAGTGGAGACGAGGCAGGTAATACAGGAAATGCCGGTGGGTCAGATTCGGCGAATGGTGGAGATGATTTCAATGCAGATCAGCAGGGGGCTGTTGGTCAGGCTGGGATAGACGGCCAGTCAGCAGGTGTTGGTGAGCCGGTCAGCAGTGATCAGCTTGATAATACAAAGGCGGCAGTAGCTTCATCTGAATGGAAAGTAGACAATACTACTGTTCCAGGGGAGACACATTGGATTCTGGAAGTTGCTGATGCTGAGGCACATACAAGTCGGATCAAGGATGCCTATTTTTATGAGCTTGATGGAAAGACATATTGCTTTGATGAGAACGGATTTTTGATCACAGGGTTCTTTGAGCGAGTGGCACCGTCTAGTTTGGAGAATGATGGTTTAGATAAAGCGTCTATAATGGCACCGGGTCTTTACTATTTTGCAGAAGAGGCAACGAATCCAGATAAAAAGGATGGCAATCCATCAGAAAGCGGATTGGGTCAGCTTCAAAAGAGTGCATGGGCATTAGATACAAGAGATGCTGATGATCAGGTATGGCGCTGGCTGGGTGCTGAAGGTCTGGCTGACAACACTGATAAAGACGGCTGGCAAAATATAAAAGAAAACTGGTATTGCCTTGATGCAGCAGGGAAAGCAGATACGACCAAGACTGGATGGCAGAAAGTCAATGATACAGACTGGTATTGTCTGAAGGCTGATGGTACTGTGGATACCGGGAAGAATGGTTGGATGCAGGCATCAGGTGGTGTATGGCTGAATGCAAAAAGCGGAAAGTCAGCGATCACAGCTGGTTGGCAGCAGATCAAGACAGGTACATGGTATTATCTGAAAGCTGATGGTACTCGTGATACAGGAAAAACTGGTGTTCAGAAGATTGGCAATGATACATACTATCTGGATGGCAATGGTACAGCAAAGACTGGATTCCAGACCATCAGTGGAAAAACCTATTATTTTGCTAAAGATGGAAAAAGACAGAACTATACAGGCTGGAAAACAATTGATGGTAAAGCTTATTACTTTAATGGAGCTTATCAGACGGCATCCACAAGTACAAACGGATGGCAGAAGATCGACAACAACTGGTATTACTTTGAAAAAGGAAAAACAGTCACAGGCTGGAAGATGCTTGGCGGCAAATGGTATTACATGGATCCGGCGAATGGAATCATGAAGACAGGATTCTACAATGCTGGCGGAAGCAGATACTATTCCAATGGCGATGGAGTTATGATCGCAGGCGGCTGGCATCTGATCGGCGGCAAATGGTATTATATGCAGGGCAGCGGTGCTATTGCAGGCGGCTGGCTCTCAACTGGAAACAGATGGTATTATCTTGGCTATGATGGAGTTATGAGAACAGGATGGTACACAGTCGGCGGAAACAAATACTACTCTGATGCAAGCGGAGCTATGAAAACAGGATGGCTCTTATATGGAAACAAATGGTATTACTTTAATGGCAGCGGAGCTATGGCGACTGGTTGGGCAAAGGTTGGCAATACATGGTATTATCTGAAGGCAGATGGAACTATGGCAACTGGCTGGCTCACACTTGGAAACACAAAATATTATCTGTATGCAAGCGGAGCGATGGCAGCAAATCGCTGGGTTGAAGGTTATTATTATATGACTGGCAGCGGAGCTATGGCAACGAGCTCATGGATCGGACAGTATTGGGTAGGCGCTGATGGAAGATGGGTACCTAGCTATGATCCGAACTTCAGTAATGCAAGTTGGGTAAAACATGGAAATTACTGGTATTATGAGCGTCCTGATGGATCACGTCTTTGCAATGCATGGAAGAAAATGGGCGGAAACTGGTTCCATTTTGATGTTCAGGGCAGAATGGCAACCGGATGGAATTACATTGATGGATTGAAGTATTATTTTACTAATGACGGACATATGCTGCAGGATCTTGACAGCGTTATTGGCAAACAGTCATCTTATCGTATTACAGTTGACCGTGTAAGATGTCAGGTTATGGTATATGCAAAAGACGGTGGAAATGGTTACATTATTCCATGTAAGACATTTACTTGTTCCGTAGGTCTTCCTGGTACACCTACTCCTGCTGGAAATCATGTAATATATGATAAAGCAAGATGGTTTACACTGATGGGACCGTCATATGGACAGTATGTATCCAAGATAACATCTAACGTATACTTCCATTCAGTAGCAGGTTCTAATATGACCAGCTATAATCTGAGCGCAGGCGCATACAATATGTTAGGCCAGCCGGCTTCACATGGATGTATCCGTCTCAGCGTAAGAGATGCAAAATGGATCTATGATAACTGCCCGACATATCAGTCAAATGTATATGTTGGAGATAACCTGTCAGCACCATTTGACAAACCGGCTACGATCAAGATACCGGCAGGTCAGAACTGGGATCCGACAGATCCGGCAGTATAATAAAACTTGCCACTGACGACCTTTTCGTAGACAATGGCGAAAATAAAGGTTGTACACGCGGAAGTGTACAACCTTTTAAAATATAGTACTTGATTCTGTCATGGTTTTGTAATAAAATGGTAAAGATATGAGCTTTATAAAGTTCGAGAGGAGGATATGATGAAAGTAAGACGAAGTCTATTATTTGGACTAGGGGTTATGCTTACACTGAGCATGAGTGTTCCAGCAGCAGCGGCTCCAAACGAGCAGGTGAATGTAAACAGTTTGGAAGCATCAGCAGATGCGGGTTCATTAGAAGATGAACAAGACGGCGGGCTTAAACAGGCTCGTGCAGGTGAAAATGACATTATAGAAGGCACAAAAGTAGACTGGGAGAAGGACACCAGTACAGATCCTGTAAAGTGGAAGATAAAAGTGGATGATAATGCTGTAACAGGTACTCATCTTGTGAAAGTAGGGGAAGATATCTGGTACGTATCAGAAGATTATGTGGTGACAGGATTCCAGAACATCACAGCTGAGAAAGCAGGAACTCTTCTCAATGATGCAGGCAGTTATTTCTTTAGCGAAGAGGGAAATCCAGAAGAAGGTGATGAGGATTATGGCAAGCTTCTGAAAGAGCAGTGGGCTCAGGATGCTTCAGGTAATTGGAAATGGCTTTCAGCATCTGGAAAAGTTGACAATACTGGTAAAACAGGCTGGCAGCAGATTGAGGACAAATGGTTTTCTCTTGATGCAGATGGAAAGCCAGCAGCAGATAAGACAGGATGGCAGGAAACGGCAACAGCTACCTGGTATAATCTGAAAGCTGACGGCACAGTTGATACTACTCAGAATGGTATCCAGAAGCTTAGTGATGGAAGATACATTTTGGCAGCAAGCGGGAAAGCAGCGATAGCTACAGGATGGCAGGAAGTGGCTTCAGGAACCTGGTATAATCTGAAAGCAGACGGTACTCGTGATACCACTCAGGTAGGGTTAAAACAGATCAATGGATCCAACTATTATCTAAATAACGACGGGGTGATCCAGACAGGATTCCAGACTATCGATGGAAAACAGTATTATTTCAATAAAGATGGAAAACGTCTTGAGAAAGCCGGATGGAATGCAATTGATGGAAAACCATATTATTTTAATGCAGCTTTTGAGGTGACAACTCAGAATGCTACAGGATGGCAGACTATTGATGGACAGAGATACTACTTTGAAAATGGCAAGATGGCTACAGGCTGGAAAAAACTCAGTGGAAAATGGTACTATCTGGATCCGGCAAATGGTGCAGCAAAGACAGGTCTTTACACAGTTGCAGGCGCTAAGTATTATTCTGATAAAAACGGCGCAATGTACGACGGCGGATGGAATCTGATCAGCGGTACCTGGTACTATATGCAGAATAGTGGTGCTGTTTCTACAGGATGGCTTCAAAATGGCGGCAAATGGTATTGGCTCGGTAATGACGGAGCAATGCGTACAGGCTGGTATGATGTTGCAGGAAAGAGATATTTTTCAGATGCAAGCGGAGCTATGAAAACAGGCTGGCAGCTTACAGGAGGAAAATGGTACTATCTTACAGGAAGCGGAGCAATGGCAACAGGCTGGGCTAAAGTAGGAGGTACATGGTACTTCTTAAACAACGATGGCAGCATGGCAACAGGATGGCTGAAGAATGGCGGAGCTTATTACTACCTGAATGGCAGTGGAGCGATGGCAACGCGTTGGATGAAAATCGGCAATTATTGGTATTACTTCAATAACAGTGGAGCACTTCAGACAAAATGGTATCAGGATTATGGTACATGGTATTATTCAGACAGCAACGGACATATGTTGACTGGATGGCAACAGATCAATGGAACATGGTACTACCTTGGAAGCAGCGGAGCAATGGCTGCAAACAAATGGGTTGACGGATACTATTATGTCAATGGAAGCGGTGCCATGGTGACGAATACATGGGTTGGTCAGTATTATGTTGGCAAAGATGGCCGTTGGATACCAGGATATAATCCTGTAACAGCTGGCGGTAAATGGGTTCAGGAAGGCGGCAACTGGTATTATCAGACTGCTGACGGGGCTCGCCTGACGAACAGATGGCAGAAAATCAATGAAAACTGGTTCTGGTTTGACACCAAGGGTGTTATGGCTACAGGCTGGAAGTACATAGGCGGATTGAAATATTACTTCAATGCCAGCGGACATATGGTACAGGATCTTGATAGTGTGATCGGACGTCAGTCTTCTTACTACATTACAGTTAATCGTGCTAAAAACCAGGTAATGGTATACGCAAAAGATTCATCAGGCAAATATGTGATCCCATGCAAGACATTTACCTGCTCTGTAGGATTAAATGGTGCAACACCAACGGGTACTTATAATACACTTATAAAATATCCAGTGAAGGAACTTATGGGACCTTCATGGGGCAAGTGGGCAACACGTATCGTAGGAGGAGTATTATTCCACTCTGTAGCATGCGGAAACCCAGATCCGACATATTCCCTTCCAGCAGGAGAATATAACAAGCTAGGACAGGCAGCATCACATGGATGTATCCGTCTGAATGTAAGAGATGCAAAATGGATCTATGATAACTGTGCTGTAGGAACAACTGTAAGAATCGGTGATAACGAAATTGCAACACCATTCGAAAAACCGGCAACGATCAAGATTCCACTTACTCAGAACTGGGATCCTACTGATCCGGCAGTTAAAAGATAATGGATTATCAGCATAGAAACTTAAGCTAATTTAGTCAGAATTAAAAAATATAAGAAAGAGCATATATCTTACGGAAACTGTAAGGGTATATGCTCTTTTTATAGTTGAAATATAAGTGTATATGTAATAAAATGATTAAATGGCGTGAAAAACATAGAAAGTAGTTTCAGGGCCGGGAAAGGAAAAAACATGAATAGTAGTATATTCTCTATATTATTGATACCAGGATTGCTGATCATATTCTTTCTATTTGGATCAATATATACGTGTAGGATAAAAGATGGGTTTTCAATGTCATATACATTGTTGCTTGGGTTCTTTATGTATTTTGGATTGTATCAGGTATTTGCATTGCCTATGAAAGTACTTTTACAGCCACTTTCAACATTAAGTGTAATGTGGATGATCGCCGTTGTGATCGTATGCATGGTTTCACTTATTATCAATATGAAAAATTGGACCAGATATGTTATCAAAAGTGAGATGAAAAGATGGTGGCCGATGGCTTTGATCTTATGTGTGGGGATATTAGCACAGATCATTGTGATAACAAATAATGTGAGATATGGAAGTTTTGCTGATGCCTCTTATTATATTGCTGACAGTGGACGGTCTGTGGTGACAGATACGATAGAGCAATATGCACAGTATACGGGTGTCAAAAGGGGAAGATTAGATCCATTATATCTGCTGTTGACATACACCTCACATAATTCGATGCTTTCTTATATATCGGGAATCCATCCACTCATCATTTGGAGACAGGTGATGGGGGCAGTTGTTATTATTATCAGTAATCTGGCTGTATATAAGATAGGGTTAACAATATTAAAAAAAGAGAAGCTGGCTATACTTGCATGGGCATTCTGGTTTCTTGTGCAGTTTTTCACCTATTCAGCA
Source organism: Clostridia bacterium (assembly GCA_009929525.1). GTDB lineage: Bacteria > Bacillota > Clostridia > Lachnospirales > Lachnospiraceae > Oliverpabstia. Next base: position 25,842 of record SAAH01000040.1, read on the forward strand.
TATGCACCAGCAGGATTTTTATTTTACCGGGCGTTCGAAGGAAAGACTATATTGGCGATTGTGATCATACCGGTACTTTTGCTGCAGATGGTGAAAAGCATATTTGGAAAGTTTGAAAATCGTGATTTTATTGGATCACTTTTGGTGACGATAGGTTCTATACCGTTTACGATGTCATCGATGATGATGGTACCTGTAGTGATAACTATATTTTATCTTCCGGGGATGATCGGATATAAAAGTAAAAGAGCAATATGGCAGTATGCTTTATTGATGGGCATTTGTCTCATAGAGCTTGTGTGTTATGTGCTGATTTCGAAAGGAATCTTTAATGTACCTGTGAGATAGAGGAGAAGAAAATGACAGGAATAACAGCAGACGGATATAATTTGGATTTTATATTGCAAAATCTTCAGGAATTCATGGGAGCAGGCATGCTGTGGTATGTGTTTCCGGTTTTGATGATACTGGTTTTGTTTGCAAAAAGGAAAGAGTATAGGATCATAGGGATTTATCCATATCTGATTTTTACAGTCACAGTGTGCAATCCATATCTGATCACGTTGGCGGGCAAGGTGATAGGCCTTTCAGATAGGTATTATCGTTTCTTTTGGATTCTTCCATGTGGGATCATGATTGGAATCATCTGTGCAATGGCAGTTGATAAAGTGAAATGGAAAGCAGCAAAAATATTGATAGGTGTTGCTGTTGCAGCAATTGTTGTGGTGCTGGGAGAACCCGTGTATTTTTCGGCGGAATCACCAGGATATAAATGGAAAGATAACAGTTATTATACACCGGATTACATTATCAATGTTTCGGAGGAATTTCATAAAGATGGTATAGAGCATCCAACAGTTGTGTATTCGGATTCGATGGTATATGAAATGTGCCAGTATGACTTTGATATCATATCGATCTTTACGCGAGATGAGATTCCGCGTATCTATCCGACTTCGGCGGATGTTTTGACACAGGCAGTAGAAAATAATGATTATACAATGATAGTGAAATATATGTACCTCTTATCATCAGAAGGCTGGGTGACTCCGGAAAAATTCGCAGAAGCATTGCAGGAAACAGGGACGGATTATATCGTATTATCGGAGGAACAGTCGGGTATCCTGGAATTTTATGAGGAGAGTGGATGTGTAATATCCGGCAATACAGATGGGTATTATATCCTTAGGACGGCAACGGCAGGATAGTTGAGGCAAAAAGTGACAGAAAGAGTGACAGTTTTGTGAGCTCGTTGAAATATATGACAGAATGTGATATAATTTTTAAGATAATGTTAAAAAACAGATAGAAATCATTGGAGAACAGAATGTTTCAGAAGATAAAGAATCCGAAGAAAAGAATAAGAGTCTCATTATTGATTATATATGATATATTGGTCATTCTCATAGCAGAATACATGGCATTACTGATACGCTATGAGTTTCACCCAGAAAGAATAAAGGGATGGTATCTGGATTCCCTTGTTCATTATAGCCCGATTAATATTGTGGTTACGATTCTGGTATTTGCCATGTTTACTTTATATGACAGCCTTTGGAGATATGCCAGTGTGACGGAATTATTGAATCTAACACTGGCATGTCTTTTATCATCAGGTCTCCAGCTTATAGGAACCTATATGATGGAGTATCGGATGCCAAGATCATATTATATACTTTATTTTCTACTGATCTTACCGATGATGATGGCGGGAAGGTTTTCTTATCGACTTCTGAGGATTTTGAAACAAAGGCTTCATCTTACAGGTCTTGAAGAACCGGTACTGACTATGGTGATAGGTGCAGGGGACGCAGGACTTGCGATTATTAAAGAAATGCAGACGAGTTATCATCTGAACAGCAGAGTGGTATGTGTGATAGATGACAGTATAATGAAAAAAGGCAGCCGCATCATGGGTGTTCCCATTGTAGGCGGAAGAGATCATATCATCTTGGCTGTGAAACAATATAAGGTACAGGAGATCATCCTGGCGATTCCGACGCTTTCAAGAGAAGAAAGAAAGAAGATATTAAATATCTGCAAGGAAACAGGATGTAAGCTTCGAACACTTCCGGGAATGTATCAGTTGATCAACGAGGAAGTGAGCATCGCCAAGCTTCGGGAAGTTCATATTGATGATCTTCTGGGAAGAGATCCAATAGAGTCCAATGTAGAATCTGTAATGGGATATGTAAAAGACAAAACAGTCCTTGTTACGGGAGGCGGCGGATCGATAGGCAGTGAGTTGTGCAGACAGATAGCAAACCATGATCCTAAAGAATTGATCATCATGGAAATCTATGAGAATTCTGCATATGACATCCAACAGGAACTAAAAGCAAGATTCCCTGAGATGAAATTGACAGTTTTGATCGGGTCTGTGAGGAATACTCATCGTGTCCAGCAGATATTCAGAGACTACAAACCAGATCTGGTATATCATGCAGCAGCGCATAAGCATGTACCGCTGATGGAAGACAGCCCGAATGAAGCAATAAAGAATAATGTATTTGGCACTTTGAATGTGGCACAGGCTGCATCTGTATATGGAAGCAAAAAGTTTATACTGATATCTACGGACAAAGCGGTGAATCCTACGAATATCATGGGTGCATCAAAGCGGCTGTGTGAGATGATCATACAGGGAATGGACAAGAATAGTAAGACAGAATTTGTTGCAGTCCGATTTGGCAATGTGCTTGGAAGTAACGGAAGTGTAATACCGTTATTTGAAAAGCAGATCATGGCAGGCGGACCTGTGACAGTGACAGATAAAAATATAATCCGTTATTTTATGACGATACCGGAAGCTGTTTCACTTGTTTTACAGGCAGGAGCATTCGCCAGGGGCGGAGAGATCTTTGTGCTGGATATGGGAGAACCGGTCAGAATCGATGATCTGGCACGTAATCTGATCAAGCTATCAGGATATAAACCGGATGAAGATATAAAGATCATATATACAGGCCTTAGGCCTGGGGAAAAACTTTATGAAGAGCTGCTTATGAGTGAAGAAGGATTGATGAAGACGGAACATGAGCGGATTTTTATTGGGAAACCATTAGATTTTGACACAGATGAGTTTTGGAAAGAATTGCAGATACTAAAAGTAGAGGCATATGAGGATGGAACGGAGATAAGATCACGGGTGAGCAAGATGGTGCCTACGTATCATATTATGCCCAAAGAAAGTAGTATATAATGATAAAAAGATTGCCAGGAGGCCATATGCAAAAGAAAGATTTGGATCAATACAAGAGAATGATGAGAATGGTGACGATTATTCTGATTTTAGCATTAGAAGCAGTCATATTTCATGTGGTATGGATGCAATATTACAGTGCACGAATTTATATTGTACCATTCTTTAGAAAAGGTGATTATTATGTAACGGGACTTTATCTTATTTTTATGCTGCTTTTCCTGTATATCTATGGTGGGTTAAAGATAGGATATATGAAAAAGAAAAATACAATATATTCGCAGGCTCTTTCAGGAATTTGTGCGAATGTGTTGATATATCTTGTTATTGTGCTTTTGTATCGACATATTGCACCAATCACCCCATTAATTATCATGACGGTAATTCAGGTAATCATGACAGCTGTGATATCAGTTTGTTTTGAAGCCCTTTATAACAGATGTTTTCCTCCAAGGAGAATGTTGCTGATTTATGATACACCGGAGACAGAGCAGTTATTTCCTAAATTGCAATCGCGGAAAGATAAATTTTTCATTGCTGCTGCGTGTAGTATGTCAGAAGGAATGGAAGTGATAATGAAAAAAATACCGGAATATGAGGGTGTTGTTATCAGTGATGTTCATTCTGCAGAACGAAATCAGTTATTGAAATATTGTTATCAACTGTCTATCAGAGTGTATGTAACACCAAAGATATCTGATGTAATATTAAGAAGTTCAGAGATGCTTCATCTTTTTGATACACCGCTTCTTCTTGCTAGAAATTATGGCTTGACTTTTGAACAGAAGCTTGTGAAAAGATTGTTGGATTTAGTTGTGTCAGTAATAATGACGATTGTGGCATCACCTTTTATGCTGATATCGGCCATTGCTATTAAATTATATGATGGTGGTCCGGTTTTATTTAAACAAAAAAGATATACGATAGACAGAAAAGAATTCTATGTGTACAAGTTTAGAAGTATGATCGTTGATGCGGAAAAGGATGGCGTTGCCCGTCTGGCATCGAAGAATGATTCTCGTATCACACCTGTTGGAGAAATACTGAGAAAAACCAGATTGGATGAGCTCCCACAATTATTTAATATATTAAAGGGAGATATGAGCTTAGTAGGACCAAGACCGGAACGACCGGAGATAGCGGTAGAATATGAGAAAGAAATCCCAGAATTTGCTTTCAGACTGAAGGTAAAGGCGGGACTTACGGGATATGCACAGGTGTATGGAAAGTATAATACGACGGCCTATGATAAATTAAAGCTGGATCTTATGTATATTGAGAACTATTCACTGATTTCAGACTTGAAACTGCTGATCGTGACATTTAAGATTATGTTTATGAAAGAAAGTACAGAGGGTGTGGAGGCAGATCAGGTTCTTGCTGTCACAAACCTGAAAAAAGAGGAAAAGAAATGAAAAAATATGATTATGTGATAGTGGGAAGCGGACTTTTTGCTGCAACATTTGCAAATCTTGCGATGAAAAAAGGAAAAAAATGTTTGGTTGTAGAAAAGAGGCAGGAGATAGGCGGCAATCTGTATTGCGAAGATATTGAGGGGATTCATGTACACAAATATGGTGCACATATTTTTCATACCAGTGATCGAGAAGTATGGGATTACGTGAATTCTATTGTGGAGTTTAATCGATATACGAATTCGCCAATAGCAAATTATCATGGAGAAATATACAATCTACCTTTTAATATGAATACTTTTAGCAAAATGTGGGGGATAAGAACCCCAAAAGAGGCAAAAAACATCATCGAATCCCAAAAATCAGCAGTAAAAGGGGAACCTGTGAATCTTGAAGAACAGGCCATTTCTCTGGTAGGGACGGATATTTATCAGAAATTAATTAAGGGATATACAGAAAAACAGTGGGGAAGAGACTGTAAAGAACTTCCAGCATTTATTATTAAGCGTTTGCCGGTCCGCTATACTTATGATAATAATTATTTTAATGATCTGTATCAGGGAATTCCGATTGGTGGATATAATGTTTTGATAGAGAAATTGTTTGCTGGATGTGACATGGAAATTGGTGTGGACTATAACGAGAATCGCAAGAAATATGAGTCTTTAGGCGGAAAAATCCTGTATACAGGAACGCTGGATTCATACTATGGTTTTCAGTATGGAAAGCTGGAGTATAGAAGCCTTCGCTTTGAATCGGAGGTATTAGAAGAAAAGAATCATCAGGGAGTTGCGGTAGTGAATTATACAGATAGAGAGACACCGTATACCAGAATGATCGAACATAAACATTTTGAATATGGGACACAGGATAAAACAGTTGTTACAAAAGAATATCCTGCAGAATGGGAAGAAGGTATGGAACCTTATTATCCTGTAAATGATAAGAAGAACCAAGAGTTGTTTGAAAAGTATAAAAAGTTGGCTGACAATGAGAAGAATGTAATGTTTGGTGGCAGACTTGCTGAGTATAAGTATTATGATATGGATAAAGTTATAGCATCTGCATTTCGATTAGCTGAAAAAGAATTAGTTTAGGAGAGATTTATGTCTGATATAAAGATAAGCATTATAATGCCAGTATATAAAGTTGAAGAATATGTGGGAAAGGCGATCGAGAGTATCCAGGCACAGACTTTGACGGAATGGGAATTCTTGATTGTTGATGATGGAACACCTGACAAGAGTGGAATTATTTGTGATGAATATGCAAAGAATGATTCAAGGATTCAGGTGATCCACAAGGAAAATGGTGGGGCTCCCAGTGCGAGAAACGTTGCAATTGATATAGCCAAAGGGGAATATATGTATTTTATGGATTCTGATGACTGGGCTGAACCGGATATGCTGGAAGATATGTACCAGCTTGCTAAGAAAAATCAATCACAGCTTGTAGTTACAGGATTTTTTATAGACACATATTATGATGAGGATAATTACCTGTCAGATAAAATATATGTAGACGATTGTGTATACATGACAAAAGAGGAGTTCAGAAAGAACGCATACCGTTATTTTGATAGAAATCTTTTATATACTCCTTGGAATAAGCTTTATGATGCTGAATATATCAGAAAGTATGATTTAAAATTCCCTAAGACGTTATGGGATGATTTTCCGTTTAATCTTAGTGTGGTGAGAAATATCGAGAGAGTTACAGTCACATCTAAGCCATATTATCATTTTATCAGAAAAAGAGCGGAGTCGGAGACTGCAGCCTATCGTCCAAACATGTATGAGAAAAGAGAAGAAGAACATGGATGGATGATCGACCTGTATGAATTCTGGAATGTTCATGATGCAGGAAGTAAGGAAATGGTAGCAAGACGGTATGTGGAGCGTTTGATCGGATGTATCGAAAATCTTACAAATCCTAAGTGTGATCTGTCCTACGGAGAGAAAAGACGACAGGTTAAGGAAATGCTTGGAAAACAGAGGGTGAAGCAGACAGTGAAGATTGCAAAACCGAAATCTTCTTATATGAAAGTTATGCTCGTACCGGTTAAGATGAAAAATGTGACATTGACACTTCTTGAGGCGCAGATGATTACTTTTGTGAAGACTCGGAATACGAAGTTGTTTGCTAAGTTGAAGGCGGGGAGATAGAGAGAGGAAAAGTACTATGGAAACATTTAATGAATTTGTGTATTCAATTGTAAGACGTTGGCGATTAATCTGTATTGGTATGTTGTTATTAGGAATTATATTTGGTGCTTTTTATGTGAGTTCGGTTAATGTGGCTGTAGAGAAGGAGGCAGAAATTGCTGTACAATCATGGGATGAGGCAGACAAAATCTATTTGGGGAAACTAAAATATGTTGGGATAGGCAACGAAACTATAAACAGTGAGGTTGTGAGAGATACATACTATGAAAAGGCAACTAGTGTAGATTTGATCAAAAAAATCAGAGATGAATTTTTTACAGAATTTCCACTTAATTATGTTGAAAGTCTTATTTTAGTTAATACAAAAAATTTGAATAATTGTTTAGAAATAGAAGTGGTTTATTATGATGAAAAAATTTGCTCAGAAATGTGTGATTCAATAGAGTCATATCTTGAAAAAGTAAAATCTGAATTAGTGACAGCTATTGGTGAACATAATTTATTACTTCTGGAAAAATCGGACAATAATATAACAGAAGATAAAATACCGGAAAGAATGGCTGAAATCAAATCAATATATGCCACTATTTCTAATGGCGATACTGTAGGACAGAACTTTTCTATAAAAAAAATGTAACTGTTCAGTACCCCATTAGTCAAAAGTGATTTCTGGGGTACCTGCTATTGCATTTTGAATTGCTTTGTAAGCATTAATTCCATGCTTTT
>SAAH01000296.1 GCA_009929525.1 Clostridia bacterium
CAAAATCCGTGCACTTATAGTATACCACTCAAAGGCGTGAAAGTCAGTAAAATCAAGTGCTTGAAGCTGATTTTTGAATTAATCAGCAGACACTAATTAATCAACATATTATTTGTCATATTTTCTCATAAGCTCTTCCCACTTCTTCTGTAAATACTCCACACTCTTATTTCCAGTAATATCCTCTTTCGAAAGCTCTGCAGCAAGCTTCGTCCATCTGATTTTGGACTGTTCTCTCTGATATCTGACCACATTGCCACCTACAAACTTAACATCTTTAAGTGCAACATCTCTATCAGTATAAGAATGACGATTAGGCCTCTTGATTACAACATCTCCAACAGAAATATTCTTCGCATATTTTGTATCCGCTGCAATCATATTAATAAACATGCTATCTACAGATAACGGTGATACAGTCATCGTTTCATATTTCTCAGAACAACCCACTTCAATAAGTGCAAAGAATTTCTCCACATCAGTCAGTTTTCCAAGGAAAGTATCAAATAGCCTCTCCACATTGATATCCATAACCTCGTTTCTAAGATCTGGTCCTTCATTATTTTTCTCCTCAAAAGCTTCTCCTTCTAGACCGTCCTCGTCCATCATCTGATCAACTTATTTTTGATAAATCTCATGTTTGTAACATCCTCCAAAGCTGCAGTCGCTGCTCTGACCGTCACAGATTATGAAATCCCCACCCTCAATTTTAAGCGGATGTCCATCAATGAGAGCATCTGCTATTTTCTTTCTGGCAATCTCGTAAATCCGTTGGACCGTCGTTCTTGCGATCTGCATAGATTCTGCACACTGCTCCTGACTGTAACCTTTCTTGTCCAAAAGACGGATTGTCTCGTACTCATCTACCGTCAGAACAATGGGCATTTTTTTCTCAGTATCATCTGCCGGAAGAAATTCTAAAACATTTGGGAAATGGCAGACTTTTCTGCATTTTACTGGTCTCGGCATGAAATTTCTCCTTTCTCGCTTTTCTTATATAATAGTTCTATAAAGGGCATATGTCAATTATTCGATTGACGCATCTTAAAAAAGCAAGTATACTATGTTCATAAAGGAGATAACTATTATGAGCTTCGAAAATTATTTTCCACTATGGAATGACTTAAATACAGCACAGAAAAAACTAATTTCAGACAATTTGATCACACAGCATGTGAAAAAAGGAACAATCATTCACAACGGGAACATGGATTGTACCGGATTATTACTGGTTAAATCTGGACAGCTTCGAACTTACTGCAATTTGCGCCGGTCAGCGGTCACTGATGCGTTTACCAGCGGCCGCTCGGCGGAGTTAACGGCCAGCGTTTAATCGGCCGGTTTTGTATTAATTAC
>SAAH01000159.1 GCA_009929525.1 Clostridia bacterium
AGGAATCAGATTCCTTATATTTGGGGCATTTTTTGAAAGTTGTTTATAAAGACATGGTTTAATTCAGGTCTATGTGGATAAAACTGCGGAAACTCAAGTGGCATTCACATTGTAAAAGTTGCTGTTATGGATTATAATAAAATTACGCGGGAGGATTTTTATATGGAAAAGAAAAATCTCAAGACAGAGTTTTTTCGCAGACAGCATATGGTGCGGGATCATTTTGAATTATATTATTACAGCGATGAGAAGCTGGAACCGGTACAACCTCATAGGCATGAAGATTATGAGGTTTATTTTTTTATGGAAGGCGATGTGAGGCTTTGGATAGAAGGGCATTGGCATCAGGCTTTGCCGGGCGATTTTTTTGTGATTCCGCCCGGAACGGAGCATTTTCCGGAAATTAAAAGCTGGGATATTCCGTATAGAAGGTTTGTACTGTGGGTCAGGCGGGAGTGCTGGGAAGAGATGGAAGCAAGCGATGAAGCCTATCGATGGCTGGATCCTTTGCAGGAGAAAGATGCGAGAGTAAATTATCAGTTCAGGACAGATACCTTTTTGGCAAACACGATCCAGAGCAGACTTTTTCAGATATTAGAGGAACTTTTTGGAGACCGGTGTGGAAAAGAAACGGAAGCTTTGCTGCAGGTGAAGCGACTGATCCTTTATTTGAATCGTCTGATATGTGAAAATGAAGAGCAAAAGCTTCCGGTGGAAGATTCATTAGATATTACAAAGAGTGAGCAACAGGATATTGGCAGATCACAGACGGAACACGTGGAAGGCGGAGAAAAGACAGTGTATGGGAAGATATCTTCCTATATAGACAAACATCTGGACGAACCGCTTTCTCTGGAAGAATTGGCAGGAGAATTTTATCTGAGCAAATATTATATTGCACATTTGTTCAAGAAAAATGTGGGACTGAGTCTTCATCAATATATATTAAAAAAACGATTATGGTCCTGCAAAGATGCCATGCTGGGAGAACTGCCTGTCAGCAAAGTATACCGAAGATACGGATTTCGGGATTATTCCAGTTTTTTTCGAGCATTCAAGAAGGAATATGGGATATCGCCAAAAGAATATAGAAAAAAATATCGAGAAATAGATGGTTCGGTTGATGTGAAGGGAGAAAATGATGACGAGTGAACAGCAAGATCAGCTGATTATTGTGATTCCTGCATATAATGAGGAGATGAATATAGAATCTGTGGTAAAACAGTGGCACCCGATCGTAAGTAAGGTTGGAGGCGCCAGCCGGTTGTTTGTGATAAATGACGGAAGTAAGGATGGGACGCAGGAAAAACTGCAGAATCTGATGGAGATCTACCCGCGGCTTCGGGCAGTACATAAGAAAAATCAGGGACACGGTGCTACAGTTCTCTACGGGTATCGGTGTGCCATAGAAGCAGGGGCTGACTATATTTTTCAGACAGATTCTGATGGGCAGACGATGCCGGATGAGTTTTGGCCGTTGTGGGAGCAGAGGAGCAGATGTGGACTTTTGATCGGAAGCCGGAAGAGCAGACAGGATGGATGGCAGCGTGTGATCGTTACAAAGGTGCTACGCCTTGTTCTTAGGATTACCTTCGGCTGTTGGGTGGAGGATGCGAATACACCCTTTCGCCTGATGCACAGGGATCAGCTGGGACAGGTCCTGGAGGAGATTCCACCAAACCATTCCCTTGCGAATGTTTTGATGACAGTATTTTACACAAAGAAGGGGTGGAATGTTCAGTATTTTCCGATCACCTTTCGTCCGAGACAGGGCGGCAAGAATTCAATTAATACGAAAAGGATCATCCAGATCGGAAGCCGGGCTTTTCGCGATTTTTGGAAATTAGGAAAAGATATATAGACAGGAGGGTGAAAAATGACTAAGAGGATTGCAGTGGGGGTCAAGAGTATCATACTTCTTGGAATCTTGTTTTTTAGTCAATGGCTGTTAGGAGAAGACGGCTCTGTGTTTTTCAAATGGTGGTCGATCGTACTTCTGCTGGGTATCTGCGTTTTTCCACTGACCGGATGGTTGTTTGCAGGGTTTAGAGATAAAGGGTGGCTGGTGTCTAAAGTATTTGGAATAGCTGCAGCGGGATTTGTCACTTGGTTTCTTGTTACCTGTAAGCTGGCATCATTTTCAGTGCCGGTCTGCATGCTGTCCGTTATATGTATTGCAGCAGGCATATGGGGAATATGGATCGTGAAAGCAGGTAAGGGCAAAAACTGGATGGAAGGCATGGCCTCTTCGGAGTTTGTAAACAGCGTGCTGGATGGTGAACTTGTATTTGCTTTGCTTTTTCTGGCCTGGACATATCTTGCGGGATTTCATCCTGCAGCTTATGGAACTGAAAAGTTCATGGATTATGGATTTATGATGGCTATGATGAGGAGTGATGTACTTCCGGCAAAAGATTTGTGGTATGCAGGAGGAAATCTGAATTATTATTATGGGGGACAGTATTTTGCTGTTTATCTGACAAAGCTTACGATGACGGAAGTGGCACAGACTTATAATCTTATGAGGACTTTGGTTGCAGGATTTGCATTTTCATTGCCCTTTGTTCTGGTCCGTCAGATGATACTGGATGTTACTTTTGCTTCAGAAGATAAGGCAAAAAAAGGAAAACACCGAGGTGTCAGCGCAGTGTTTGGAGGCTTGATGGCAGGTGCAGGAGTTTCACTTGCAGGAAATATGCATTATGTATTGATCGGTAAGGTGATCCCTTTCATAAAGGAGATATTCCATCTTCCTAAAGGAGACTACACCTATTGGTTTCCGAATTCCACCAGATATATAGGGTATTATCCGGAGGGAAAGGATAAGACGATTCATGAATTTCCTTCATATTCGTTTGTGCTGGGAGACCTTCATGCACATGTAGTTAATGTCATGTTTGTTCTTGCGGTCATTTGTCTGATCTATGCTATGGTACAAAGATACAGGAAAAAATCGAATGAAGCTATAGAGGATCAAATGAAAACCACATGGAAAGGTGCCGTGCGGGAAGCACTTCTTGAACCATACATCTGGGTGTTTTCTTTCTTTATAGGACTGTTTCACTGGACCAATTATTGGGATTTTGTAATTTATTTTGTGATGGGCGGTATGGGTGTGATCTACTGTAACTATCTCAAGTACAGTAAGCTGCCAGAACTTAAAAGCCGCATATGCTTTACTGCCGGAGTGAGTGTGGTCCATGCGGTATGGGTATTCTTATGGGGAAGTATTTTCGCACTGCCATTTACGCTGCAGTTTGAAACTATGATCAATGGGGTTGCATTGGCACAGAATCATTCACGGCCATATCAGTGGTGGATGATCTGGGGACTTCCATTTATTCTTACAATCTTATTTTTAGTATCAACATTTTGGAAGAAGAGTGTGAAACAGGTGACACTTCAGACCTCAGATTTTTTTGGGGTGATATTGGGAATCTCAGCAGTGGGACTTATCCTGATACCGGAGATCGTTTACGTACGTGATATCTACGAAGCAGAATATGCCCGTTCAAATACTATGTTTAAACTGACCTATCAGGCATTTATTATGTTTGGTATTCTGATGGCGTATATTTTTGTACGCGTGTGGTTGGAAAAACGGTATTATATAAAGAAGATATTGACTACAGCAGGTTTTATATGCTTTGCGGCATCCTGCTGCTATATCATAACAGCAGCGCATTCCTGGTTTGGACAAGTGTGGGATAAAAGTCAGTACCAGGGATTGGATGCAACATCATTTCTTGAAAAGGATTTTCAAACGGATGCTACGGCGATCCGATGGCTCAATGAGAATATAGAGGGAAGCCCGGTGGTACTGGAAGCTAATGGCGACAGTTATTCGGACTATGAGAGGGTATCGGCTATGACAGGTCTTCCCACGATCATGGGATGGTATGTCCACGAATGGCTCTGGCGGGGCGGGACCGAAGAACTCAATCAGAGGACTGCTGATATAGAGACGATATATACTTCATCAGATACGGAACTGGTGAAAGAACTCCTGAATCAATATGAAGTGGAATATATCTACGTTGGATCTTTGGAGAGAGAAAAGTTTCCTTTGGTAAATGAAGAGGGGATACACGGCATGGGAACTGTCGTATATCAGGATAACGAGACAAATACCTATATTGTGCAGGTTAACGCCCTACAGTAAAAGGGAATGTTCCTGATATGGTACAATATACGCCTTGCATTTTCGATTTTCCGCCACTATAATAAGTACGTTATACGTTAAGCAGCATTTACAGAAAGGTTGGAGAATCATGCTGAAGGGAAAAACAGTTGTTCTGGCTGTGAGTGGAAGTATTGCAGCTTACAAGATTGCTACTCTTGCCAGTCAGTTAAATAAGCTTCATGCGAATGTCCAGGTATTGATGACGAAAAATGCAACGAATTTTATCAATCCGATCACATTTGAGACGCTTACAGGTAATAAATGTCTGGTGGATACCTTTGACCGGAACTTTGAATATAGTGTGGAACATGTGTCTCTTGCGAAGATGGCTGATGTGGTGATGATCGCACCGGCATCGGCGAATGTCATAGGGAAGATCGCTCACGGGATCGCAGATGATATGTTGACAACCACTGTGATGGCATGCAGATGTAAAAAGATCATTGCTCCGGCTATGAATACGAATATGTTTGAAAATCCTATCGTACAGGATAATCTTAAGGTCCTGGAAGGATACGGATATGAGATCGCCTGGCCGACGGTAGGGCTTTTGGCCTGTCAGGATGTGGGCGCAGGAAAGATGGCGGAACCGGAGGTCTTGATGGAATATATCCAGAAGGAAATCGCCTATGAAAAAGATATGGTCGGAAAACGTGTGCTTGTAACCGCAGGACCTACGCAGGAACCGGTGGATCCGGTACGGTATCTTACAAATCATTCATCCGGAAAGATGGGTTATGCCCTTGCGAGAGTATGCAGCTTCAGAGGAGCGGAAGTCACCCTGGTCACAGGACAGACAAGTATTAAGAAGCCGCTTTTTGTGGATACGGTGGAGATCACAACAGCGAGAGAGATGTATGAGGCAGTAATAGAAGCATTTCCAAAGCAGGACATCGTGATCAAGGCAGCGGCTGTGGCGGATTACAGACCAAAGCAGGTGAGTGATGAGAAAGTAAAGAAGAAAGACGGTGCTCTTGTGATAGAGCTTGAGAGGACCGATGATATATTAAAAAGTTTGGGAGAGCAGAAGCGAGAAGATCAGTTTTTGTGTGGATTTTCCATGGAGACTGAGAATATGCTGCGTAATTCCAGAGCAAAGCTTGTAAAGAAGAACCTGGATATGATAGTGGCGAATAACCTTAAAGTACCGGGAGCAGGATTTGCAGGCGACACCAATGTGGTGACTCTGATTGCGGAGGATGAAGAAACAGAACTTCCATTGCTTGGCAAGGAAGAGACTGCGGTACGCATCCTTGATAAGATTCTGGAGAGGATCGCAAAAGAAAGGTAACTTGTTAACTTCAAGTATTGTATCTTGAACATGACTGCTAAGTTTAGAAGGTCGTGGAAGAGAATGATAACAGGGAGGAAAAATCATGAACAAAGCAACAAGCGAAACTGCAAGAAGACAGTCCGGACAAAATCCCAGCGTGAAAGGGATGGTACAGGTAGCACTCTTTGCTGCACTGATCATTATCATGGCCTTCACTCCATTTTTAGGATATATTCCGCTGGGGTTCACCAGAGCAACCATCATACATATTCCGGTCATTATCGGATCTTTGGTTTTGGGACCGAAGAAGGGGGCAGCTCTTGGAGCTATATTTGGACTGACAAGTTTTATCAATAACACGATCAATCCTACGGTGACATCTTTTGTATTTACCCCGTTTTATTCCCTGGGAGAATACAGTGGTGGAATCGGCAGTCTGATCATCTGTTTTGTACCGCGTATCCTGGTGGGTATCGTTCCATTTTATGTGTACATGCTGGTTAAAAAAATGAGCAAAAAGGACGGTACATCGAATACAGGACTTATTCTTGCCGGTCTTGCAGGTGCGATGACAAATACGCTTTTAGTTATGAATCTCATCTTTCTTTTTTTCCGGGAGACATACGCAGCGGCAAACGGACTGGCTGCCAGTGCAGTATATGGATTTATCCTGGGAGTTATCGGAACCAATGGTGTGCCGGAGGCAATTGTAGCCGCCGTGCTGACGTTACTTATCGGCAAGGTGCTGATGAGCAAAAAAGTGATGCAGAGTATAGGAGTTTAAGATGATTTTAGCGATAGATATAGGCAATACAAATATAGTTGTGGGATGTATCGACGAGAAGAAAACATATTTTATCGAGCGTCTTTCCACAGACAGAAGTAAGACAGAACTGGAATATGCAATCGTGATAAAGAATGTACTGGATATCTATCATATAGAAACAAGCCAGTTGATCGGCGGCATCGTATGTTCTGTTGTTCCTCAGATCACACAGATCGTTAGGATCGCTGCGGAAAAGATCCTGCAAAAAAAAGTGATGGTCCTGGGACCTGGCATTAAAACAGGTATGAATATCCTGATGGATAACCCTGCTCAGGTGGGAAGTGATCTGATCGCAGATGCTGTCGGAGCACTTAGAGAATATCCTACCCCATTGATCATCTTTGATATGGGAACTGCTACCACGGTATGTGTGGTGGACAAGAATAAAAACTATATTGGAGGTATGATTTTCCCTGGCGTTCGTACTTCACTGGATGCACTTACTGCCAGAGCGGCACAGCTTTCAGGGATAGATCTGGAGGCACCAAGACGGGTAATAGGGAAGAATACGATCGAATGTATGAAGAGCGGCGTGATCAACAGCAATGCGGCAGCTATCGATGGATTGATCACCCGTATCGAGGGAGAACTGGGGCAGAAGGCGACAGTAGTAGCGACCGGTGGATTGGCAAAAAGCATCGTTCCACACTGCTGCCAGGAAGTTATCATGGATGAAGACCTGCTTCTGAAAGGTCTGTTGAGCATATATGGTAAGAATAAGTAAATAAGATAAGCGATAAGATAGCAAAAGTGAAGGGGGAAACTTGAGTTTCCGCAAAATGTAATTTCAAAAGAGATAACTTCTTCTAAAGTACCAATCTGTCCTATTTTTGAAAAAAATGAAAAGACAGTATTGT
>SAAH01000297.1 GCA_009929525.1 Clostridia bacterium
TCTGGATCCCCAAAATATTTGAGGAAACAGAAAAAGAAGACTGCCCCGGAAAAGACGGGGTCAACAAAGTCAAAAATGCCAAAAAGAATGCCTCGTCAGGTTCCGGCGGAGGCGGTGGCGGTGGCTGATAGGATCTAAACTTAGGCTCGGCGAGCCTTTTTAAACCAAAAGAACGTGGCGGTCCTCTAAGGGCCGCCTTTTTTTGTGCACAATGATTAAATACAGGATTTATGCTTATTGATTTAAGTTTTGATTCTAACAATACTCAATTCTACGACCAAAAGCTTTCAAGATAAAGGATACTCTTTGATATTGTCCAATTTACAAAGTCCTTCCTCTTCTTATAACAACACTTGACATATATACAAATTCATAATATCGATGAGATAATTACGACTATAAAGTTTTGATAAAGGGGGTTGAGAGATGAAAAATAAAATAAATGCGACAATCTTTTTATTTTTATTATTCACAATGCTTTTCTTTTCCGCATCAGCAGACGCACAGAACACAAAATTTGTTCGCGCATACAGGGATACGAACTATGACATGTATGTTAACAGAATGAACATCATCAGCAACCAGGGGGTCATTTCTTTCTGGGTCAAAAGTGTATACTCGGATGCCGGAAAGGCATTAGTGAGAAAAGAGCTCCCCAAAAAACTTCAAAACGTATCTTTAGACTATGGGCTGGACTACTTCGTATTTGACACAAAAAAGGTCAAATACAACATCAAGATCGCCTCAGTATATGCAAAAGAAAAGGAGATCTACCGCGAGGGCAGCAAAAAGTGGCTGCCTGTAACAGATCGAACTGTAGCAGCTGCGCTGATAAATGAAGTTAACAAAGTTCTTGCCGAAAAGAATAAATAAAGGGAAAGAGATGTGAGCAAAACATGAAGATAAGTCAAAAAGCTCTGTTATTCAATTTTATCTTTTTCCTGACCTTGGCATCCCTTGCTTCTTTTGCTGAGGCTTCGCTCTCTTCAAAATATGAGTCTCCCGCCACGGGAGGTAATTCCGCGGCCGCAGCTCCTGCTGACACCCCCTCAAAACCAGCTCCAGCAACAACTGTAAAAACAGTCCAGCAGGTAAAAAACAATACACAAACTAGTGCGCAGGCTTCCGGCGAAGAACAGGTCACCACATACAAACTTCCTCAAAAATATCTTGAAGCCATAAACAAGGAACATGCGATCTTCTGCAAAGCAGCGGCAGATGCCGAGATGGGACTCCGCTATTTCTTTAAGACCGGATATGATGCTACAAAAGGCAAAAAGACACCCAGCCAGGAACAGATAAAGGCAATGCGCTTTGAGATCCAGCTCCTGATGAAAGATCT
>SAAH01000298.1 GCA_009929525.1 Clostridia bacterium
ACAATGTCAGCCTCATTGTTCGTTGCAATATCCACTGCAAGTTGCTTGAAGTAATCGGTATTCTGAATAAAAATCAGATTGATGTGGATATTGGGATTTTGCTTCTCGAATTCTGCTATTGCAGGTCGGCAGAAAATGTCGAGTTCCTTCTCGGTCGCCCAGAAAGTCCAATCGAGGGTGATCTTCTCCTCGGCCTTCCCGACGCTACCTGCCTTTTCGCTACCTCCAGCGGCGAACAGATAGCCGGGGATCAACATTACGATACAGAGAATAATCATAATCTTTTTCATAGCATGGCTCCTTTTGCGTTCTATTATGATTCAGATACTAATTTTTTAAAAGTAAAAGTTTATTCATAACAGTTTGACAGAACAGTTATTGTGATTGTACACTGTCAGTGTAAATAAATCTTAATTTCATCAGGTACCTATATGCCAAGACAAGTATTCCCCGATTTTCTCAGGCATCTCAGAAACGACATAGTCTCTTCTCATACAAGTGGAGATAGATATCTCAGCATTCGTGAAATTGCCGCCAAGTTTGGAGTGAGCGTCCAAACAGCACAAAAAGGGGTCACCCAGCTTGCAGCAGAACAGATACTGGAACCACGGAAGAAAGCAGGGATCTATGTCGGAAAGGGAATGGAAGAAATTGTTAATCCACTCGCAGACAAGGAAGTTGTTGTGATCTCAAAGGTGTCTACGCCCATTTTCTATCAAGGCTTCCTGGATGGAGTGAAGGAGAGGCTCAAGGATACCGGGATCACGGTGAAAATGATGGTGCTGGATGAATCTGAGGATGTATCGTCTCTTGCTTTCGGCAAGCGCCTGGTGGACCTGCATGCCGACGGCATCGTGACCTTGTGCTTCACGAGAGAGTCGGCCCTCCCCTTTTATTATGCGATCAGGGAGGGGGTGAATATGGTGGCGGACATCATTCTCGATGATTTACCGTTACTCCCTGCAGTTCAAACCGACAACTATAAGCATGCATTTGCCGCTGGCAGGATGATGTCGCAGATGGGGTTGGATACGCTGTACGTCTTTGGGACGTATCCGGATACTAATAAACGTCTCCTTGGGTTCTCACAAGCAGTTAAGAATTCAGAGGCGTTAATCAAGTATCAGCAGCTCACCGGTGTTGATCTTATGATGAAAACCATGAGCATTCTTTCATCTCTTACACCTAAAACAGGTATTTTCCTCAGTGATTACACCACACTACACAACGTGGCGTCTCTCTGTTCAAGGTTCCATATTCAATTCACTCCAGGAACAGTAGTCGCATATGATGGTGCTGACGCCAATGAAGTCAGGTACCCTGGCATCCCT
>SAAH01000299.1 GCA_009929525.1 Clostridia bacterium
GCGGCAAGATCCAGTGTGGGAAATGAAACGAAAAGTTTGACAGTTCTTTTGAAACATGGATATGCCCCGCCGGAACAGTATCAGACGAAAGGGAAACAGAGACCATGGACGGACATCTATGCACTTTGTGCTACGATGTATCGCATGACTTCAGGGATCATTCCGGAAGAAGCCATCGATCGAATGGTGGACGATAGTTTGATACCGCTGGATGAGCTGGCATTGGCAAATAAAGATATGAAGGTATCAACTGCCTTTTCTGATGTGATCCGGACGGGATTGGAGATAAAAGCAGTGGACAGATACAAGAGTGTTTCAGAATTGATGTATTGGTTGAATGCACTTGGTGGTAAAGGGAGAGAAGTGCATGGGCAGAGTAAAACAGCCGAAACTCAAGGGGAGGATCAAGTAGAAGATCAAGCAGAAGATCAAGTAGGAACTCAGACAGGATATTCAGAGGATTTTCGGGAAAACGAATCTGAAGATACGAGTTTTAGAAGGGGGCAGTTTGCTTCGGCGACCACATTACTTGTTATTTTAGTGTTGGCATTGGTTTTGGTGGTGGCTTTTGGAAGATTAAATCAGATTTCAAAAGCGGAGGCATCAAGCGATAACGGCCAGACCGCAGGTGAAGAGTCCGGAGCGTCAGAAAGTGAAGAGTCAGAACCTGCATTCAGTACATATTCAGGAGAAACAGTGACAGTTGTCATCCTGAGTGATAACGCGCAGGATGACTGGTATGGGGAAACGCTTGAAGGTGTTAGGAATGAGTGCGAGGAGCATGGAGTGGGTATTAATGAAGAGTATATCAATCTGGAGGAGGAATCTTTTATCAAA
Source organism: Clostridia bacterium (assembly GCA_009929525.1). Classification (GTDB taxonomy): domain Bacteria; phylum Bacillota; class Clostridia; order Lachnospirales; family Lachnospiraceae; genus Oliverpabstia. The sequence goes on from SAAH01000299.1 coordinate 838, forward strand.
TATCGTTCCATAGACAAGCTTAACGAATGTGTTTCGGAGGGAGAATTATTTATATATATTATGAACGAGCAGAGTGCATATAGTCTGCCGGAGTCAGTTCAGAGTCTGGTCAATGCAGGAGCAGTGGAACTGCGTCTTGTGTAATGAGGATGGTGGAGATTTGCACCATGAGGAAGGAAAGTAGGGATGCTCAAAGTCCCATGAGAGAGGGCAGGTCAGGGAACTGATACAAAATCTTAGCTGATTTCCAGGAAAATGTGGAAAGTGGCAGAGTTTTTGGAGAAAATGGTAAAAGCTTTCCACGAAAAATATGAGATAATCTATATTAGTATGAGGAAAGGGGATAGCTATGATAGATCCGAATAAATTATGCCTGGGTTGTATGACTGTATTGAAGCATGGCGAAGAAACCTGCCCGCATTGTGGATTTGATCTGCAGGAATATGAGAAAAGCATGAATTCCCATTGGCTGCCGGTGCAGACGATCCTGGCAG
>SAAH01000300.1 GCA_009929525.1 Clostridia bacterium
TTATTACTTGTCATATCCATTCTGGATAATATTTACTTTTCAAGGTTCAACCGACTGTTGAATCTTAGTCGGCAGGCTCAAGATTCCGAGAGCCTATATGTATCATGTCACAAAAAAATACGACTCAAAGAAGCAGCATGCTGCAGCGTTTGAGCCGTATTTTACTATATCGCTTATTTCTGATTATTTGTATTCTCAATTACCATTGGGCTGTAGTTGATCCGCACTTTGATATCCTGGTTATAATTTCCAAAATTACTTCCGAAGATCGTTAATCCACCCACATTTTTAGCATCTTCTGCAATCTGGAACTTAAACCGTATCGCGCTCTTATAATCCAGATTAAACTGCTTGATGTTGATATCCGATATCTTCAATCCATCCACAAATGTTCCCTTTTTGTTGATGACGATCATCTTCAAGAGACCATACTGGTTCCAGTTTGGAAACCACCAGTCAGGAGTGAAGATACCCTGTACATCTCCAAAATCTCCCGGGCTTGTCCATGTGCCGATCTTGGTATCATTTAACAAAAATGTAATATCGGACGGCCAGTCGCTGTTGACTCCCGGTGCCTCAGAACTGATCTCTAAAGAAAGGGTGATCTGATCGATCTTCGTTGCACTGGGCAAAAGGTTCGGGATGATGTATTCGATATGTCCCTTCGTGAACCATAAGATCTGTGCCTTGATGCGGTCGGGATGTGCAAAATATCTGGGGTCGTCTACTTCCCCGATCAGCGCACTGTCTGTTGCAATACCGCAGGTTGGATAAACTTCATAATCTGAATAATGTCCCACCGGAACTTCGGTCGTATAGATATTGTTATCATCTTCCGGATCATCCGTCACCACATCGATCAGTATCTTGTCCACATTTACGCGGCAGATCTTTTGATTGCCATGCCCGCCATGCTCCGCCAATACCTTCACGATACCGCTCTCTTCCAGTTTCTTCACGTGGCTGGTCAGTGCACCATTGGTAACGCCAAGGCTTGTTGCCAGCTCGTTCATATTCATCTCTCTGTTTTCCAACAGCAATTTTACGATATTAATTCTAAGTTCAGATCCCAATGCTTTGAAAACATTCAATCCTTCATCTAGATTCTTAATATGAATCATACTTCACCTGCTTTCTAATCCAAGTATATCTAATCATAATTCAAAACATTTTAGATAAGTCTAAAACAAACTATACACGTTTTTTCTCATATAGGCAATACTTGAATTCCTTGAGTTTCCGCAGTTTTATCCACATAGACCTGAATTAAACCATGTCTTTATAAACAACTTTCAAAAAATGCCCCAAATATAAGGAATCTGATT